>CAISJI010000097.1 GCA_903885565.1 uncultured Planctomycetaceae bacterium | reverse complement strand
TTCTTCTACTACCGCGGCGACGCCGATGCCTTCAACGCGTTCCTCGCGTCCTATGGAAAGCTGCCGAGCACTCCCTTGGCAGTCGTCCTCCACGCGGCAGCCAAGCCGCTCACAGGCCCACTCGGTGGCGAGCAGCAGATTCCGTATGACTGGAACGTTGCAGTGATGCGGCGCGGATGGGGCCCCCCGCTCGACCCCACCCAACCGAAAAACGACCCCGGGTATGTCGTCACGGTGCATGTGTGGCTCGGTGAAGCGATTTCCCTCGACCGTCTCGTTGTCCCGAAGCAGGTCGAAATCCGGTCGGCAGGGGAGATCGAGCAATTCATCAACTCCCATCGCGCCCCATGAGCCGTGCTGGCCCGTGCTCAGCCGAAGAAACCGCTCGGTCAAACGGTGGCCCGCAGAGAGAGTCTTGGGGGGCGAGAACTCCGATGGCCAGAAGGCTGGGGACGTTTAGCTCTGCTAGAATTCGGCCTCTTCCCCGACCGAGGATTCAAGCCGTGAAGCTCAACTACCACGCCGATACCGACTCTCTCTACATTGAACTGTGCGACCGCCCGAGCGTCGACAGCCGCGAGATTTCGGAGGGCGTTGTGCTGGATTATGACGCCGAGGGGAGGCTCGTCGGCATCGACGTGGACAACGCGGGCAACAAGATCGAGTTGCAGAAAGTTCTTCTCAGCAAGTTGCCGGGCAAGGTTGAGACGGAAGCAACCTGAGCCTGCGTGATCGCCCACCGCAAACGCAAAGTGAGCCGGAGAGCACGCGTCCGCAGGGCCTGCAGGCCGGAGGAGGCGGTCTCAGACTGGCTTTTTGGCCCCAGCCCAGATATTTCTGCCGCGGTTCTGCAACCTTTGCCTGCCTTCTCGCCACTTATGCTGAAGCGGGTTTCGACTCTGGCGGGCAAGCACCGTCTCTGGTACGGCCAAGGATAGGCGCGGGCATGACACTCAGCGAATCTTTTGTGAGCCGGCTGAAACGGGGAGAACCCTCCGCCTACGAGGAATTGCTGGCCCGCTTCGAGTCGCCGCTGTATCGCTTTTTTTACTACGACCACCGCGACCACCACATCGCCCAGGAACAGTCGGCGGAAACCTTTGCCCAGCTGGCCCAGTCGATCGCTACCATGGCCGGCTGCGACGCCCAGCTGAGCGCATTTGTCTTTAGCATCGCCCGCCGGGTGCAACTGCGTTCCTGGCGCACCAGGAAGCAAGCCGCTCTGCCTTTGGAATCGGCCGCCGACTCGGCGCAGGCATCCCCTTGCCCCGTCCAACAGGCGGCGGGGAGGGAGCAACTTTCCCTCGTGCTGGCCGCCATCGGCGCACTGGAGCAGCCACAGCGAAACGTGCTCCTCTTGCGGTTCGTGGAAGGCCTGTCGCTGGCCGAGATTGCCACCGCTCTGGATATCCCCTTGGGCACGGTCAAGAGCCATATCCATCGCGGCCGCGAATACCTCAGACAACGCTTCTTTCCGCAGGAGTATCAGCCATGACTCGCCTTCCCGATCGATCTCCAGACTCTTTCGACGAGCAGTCGCTTGACGAACTGCTGGCCCCGCTGTGTGCCATGCAAGCCCCTCTGGCAACGCAAATTGCCAACCGGCAGACGCTCGCCAACGCATTGCATACCCTCCATGAGCAAGCCGCCTCGCGCCACACTCCGTGGTGGCGACGCAGCGTGTCGGTGCCTATTCCCTTGGCCGCCGCGATCCTGCTGCTGGCGGTTGTCTTCGCGGTGCAACAAGGCGTCTCTTCTCAGCACGCCTCTCCCCCACTCGTCTCTTCCCAGCACGCATCTCCCCACCTCGTCTCTTCTCAGCACGCCTCTTCCCAACTCGCCCGCGACGCCGCCCCCGGCCCGGCCCATCAGCCGCAGGCTCCGCTGCCACACGGCGGCGATTCACGCGAGGCGATGCTGGCGGCGCTCCAACCCTCGGCCAATGTTCAATCGATGGAATCGGGCATCTATCTCAGCGGAATCGGTTCGCTGAACTCAAAAGTGGTCTATCTGGATAAGGGCTTTTTGCCATGAGAAGCACGCACATTCTGCTCAGTGGCTGGGTGATGGCGCTCGCCATCGCCTGCCCCGCTATGGGCCAAGAGGCTCCCGCCGGAATATCGAGCGGCCAAAACGGCCCCTCGGCCCCCAAGCGCACCTACAGTGTCAATGCCAAGCTCTTTTCACTCGGCAGCGACCAGAGCATCGAATCGTATCGCGGCCACGGTGGGAGCGGGTCCGCCGGCCCTGGCGGGACGCTCGTTTTGGAAAGTCCCCAGTTCCGCGTCACGATCACCCCGGTGCCTCGCGACGGCACTTTTGTGGTCGCGGTGCAGGTGGAGACGAGCGGCGCGAACACACCGGTCGCCGAGGAGCAGAAGCGTGAGGTGGATCTGACCGATCTGCGGCCGCAAACCATCCAGCTCGGCGCTGCCCCCGATGGCAGCACCTATCTGCTCACCCTGTCTCCGGAAGTTGTCGAGCCTCAGGTTCCCAAGCAGTTCAACCCAGCCGCATTTCGTCTGGCGAGCATGAACTTCATTTCCCGCGTTATCGTCAACGACCGCGACTACGTCGGAACCGTCGACATGAGTGATGGCGAAATCGCCTGGCTCGATATCCCCGGCGTTGGGCATGTGGAGTTTTCACTGCTGCACCTCAAAGACGCCGAGCCGCGGGGCGTGTTGGCTGCCGGTCAGATCGAGCTCACAGGCCCGGACGGAGCCACCATCTCCCTTTCCAACGTCACCAGCAGCACCTATCGACAGCATCTCCCTGGCGGCCCCTATCAGCTCTGGGTGCGCTGGCGGACATCGACCGTCACCGTCGCGCAGTTCCGCGAGTTGGCCAAACAGCAACTCGCGGAGATCAAGCAGAAGGGGGCCGCAGGAGAGATGTACGTCCCGCCGCAGGCTCTGGTCCAACTGGAACAGATGGCCGCTTCCGACCGGCCGCAGATCATGGCCAGTGGGGTTCGCGCTGCCACTGCTGATGATTTGGTCCCGTAGGTGCTGCGAAGCATTTTTGCTGCCTAACACCCCGGCGGAATTGGGGCACAAACAGCCGGCACATTGGGAGCCCTTCCGAGTTGCGTTTGACAGGCGGAGAAGGGCATAATCCGGCCATGGGGGCACAATGGGGTGGCTACGAGGAACCGTAGAAACACGAGTTATGCCCCAACATAATTTTGAGCTCGTGGAGCATAGTCCGGTGTCCGCCACATTGCCCGAAAAACTCTCCGGCCTGCCGCATCGCTATCGCCTGCTCCTGGGGCTCGTCTCTGCCGCGGCAGTCGCGCTCATCTTCGTGGCTGGCTATTCCTTGTTGTCGGCGAGTGGCTCCTTTCGCGTCAGTCACGACGAAGCGTCTTTCCGACGCTTCATGGCAACTCGCGTCCGTCCCGGATCCACGATTGCCGCGATTGAGCATTTCCTGGGGGATGGCGTAGTTGTCACAGAAGAGCATCAGCGAGCCCTGGTTGCGGCCGCTGAGAAATGCTCTCGCCTGAACCCTGAATCCTGGCCCGATGGGGTCACAGCAGATGATCAATTCATCGGCTATGAATTTGGCCCTACCACCTCCTACCTGCAGTTCCGCGACGGGGTGCTCGTCAATTTCAATCCTCGCGACTACGACAAACCCTTTCAGTTCACGGCCTTTCTCAGTAGCCTTGCAGCAGTCGTTCAAGCGGCCTAACCACGCGTTGGTGCAGCCTAGGAATAGCGTCCTGTGGTTTGGCGAGCCGGTTGGCCGCGAGACGCTGATCTCATTCGTTCTGGCGAGCCTATGACCGTCCTCAGGTGATTGATGAATCCAACCGTTTACCTTGAAACAACGATCATCGGCTACCTCGCGATGCAGCCCAGCGGCGTTCTACGGATCGCTGCCAACCAGCAGACCACGCACGAATGGTGGATCGGGCATCGACATCGTTTTTCCGTGTATGTCTCGCGATTCGTTGTCAGCGAATGCGCGGCGGGAGATTCGGCAGCCGCGGCCGATCGCCTGCGTGTACTGACCGAGGTGCCGCTATTGGAGGTCACGGCGGCTGCGGAATCGCTCGCCGCGGCGTTGCTTGAAGAGGTGCCGCTTCCCCAAAAAGCAGCCACCGATGCCCTGCATATCGCGGTCGCGGCCGTCAACGGTGTCGAATATCTCCTGACCTGGAACTGCAGGCATATCGCGAACCCAGCCCTCAGGCCGCGAATCGAATCCGTTTGTCGTAGAATGGGGTTCGAGCCCCCTGTCATTTGCACCCCGCAGGAACTTCTGGAGATCCACGATGGAAACTGATCCGGTCGTTGCCGAGGTGCGAGCGGTTCGCGAGCAGCTGGCTGCCCGTCTCGGGTTCCGGCTCCACGACATCGTCAAAGAAGCGCAGCGGCAAGATGCTGCTGGCGACAGAAAAGTCGTCCGGCTCCCACCACGACGCCCGATCGCAGCGTCCGTAAGCGAGAAGTAGCCAATACCCGGCGTTGGATCAGACGGCGGACAGGATCCAGCGGCGGAGCAGAATCGTTGGTCCGCCGCTGATCGGGGCCGATCGCCACAGCAGAGTTGCATCTATCTGACAATCGCGGAGGCTGAAGACTCATGAAATATCGATTTTTTCTGATCGCCTATCCAGCGATCGCACTCGCCTTCATCGTCATTGGCGATGCTGCATTTGCAAGTCGAGTAACAACGCCCGCGGAGTTCTCCGATGCTGGTTGAATCGCTTTACGTGGATCCCGTGGTAGCCGAAATCCACGAGGTGCGCCGTCGCCTTCTGAAAGCCAGCGGCAGCGACGTGCAAGAGTTTCGGCGGCAACTGCGTGGGAGGGAAAAGGCCTCCGGAAGAAAGGTCGTGTCAGGGCCGGTCAGAAAGCGCACGGAACCAACCAATGCAGTCGACTCGCGGGCATCGTCGTGATTGGCGGGGCTGTGGCCGCGAGCCATTGAGCCTTGCCGTTCGGCCAAGGAAGTCTCTTTCCGAGGTTCTAGCACAATGTGGTTCACGATCGTCGGCGAGATCTGCGACATCGAAACCATCGCCCTGGGCCGCGCGGTGCGAGTGCGCCTTCGGCTCCGCAAGCTTTACGGCGGTGTTCGGTGGCGAAAGCTCAAGGGACTCGCCAAGGTCCGGCTCCCGAATGGCACGCGTTGCCTTGCCGAAGTACATTGGTATGAATCACACGGGATCGGGCGAAAAGAGTTCAAGATCAAGCGTTTTGTGAAGGCATAGCCATGCAGAAGTCTGGTCGATTTGTCATCTGCGTTCGAAATACGGGTGTCGCGGCATCACTCGAACTCCGAAAGGTGTATCGCCTTGTCGCGGATGCTGCAGCGGCCTCCCAAGGCCTGGTCCGCGTCGTGGATGAGTCGGGCGAGGACTATCTCTACCCGGAGACTTTCTTTGTGCCGATTGAGGTGCCTCAGGCGGCAGTCCGCGCGTTCGCGAAGCGATCGGCCTAGCCAAAGGCTCGATCAGGGGGCGGCCTGCGTCCCGCGGCTACCCTGCCATATCCGTCGCGCTGGCTCCCAACCAGCCAGATGCCCAGCCGGCCAAAACTCCAGCAATCACAAGCACTTGAGGCCGAACGGCGAACTGCAGTGCGGGGGAGGGTATCGCGCAGGCCGGGGGCGGCTCTACGGACCGTAGAAAAACTTTTTTGCCGGCTGCCGAACCCAGCTTGACGACTGCCGTCGTCATGGCTAGATTGCCTTCCGACGACGTGCGTCGTCTTGGGGCTTAGTGAAGGTGGCTTGGCAGGGGAGCGGTTCATGGCGAAAAAGACGGCGGTCAATCCCGAAGGCGACCTGACGCCAGCCCAGTATGAACTTCTCGCTTTGGCGTGGGACGGGCCGGCGACCGGCATGACGGTGGCCGAGATCTGGCAGGCGGTGGCTGACCGGCGGGGCGTGACGCGAACGACGGTGTTAAACCTCGTCGATCGGCTTGAGAAGCGCGGCTGGCTGGCGCGGGCGATCGTCGGCACCGTCTACCGCTACCGGCCAACGCTCGATCGCGCGACGGCCGAAGCCCGGCTGGCGACCGGCTTTATGGCCGGGTATTTCGGCGGCTCGCCGACGCTGCTCGTGCAGAGCCTGCTCGGCTCAGGTGATGTCTCCTCCGCCGATATCGATCGGCTGGAGCAACTGGTGGCAGAGGCAAAGCAACGCAAGACACGCGGCGGCGAGCGGCCGTCCAAAGGAGGTCGGTCATGACTATTGCATTCAACGGGATGCTCTTCGATCGGGCTTTGATCTTCGCCAGTTGCGGCGCCGCGGTGGCAGCCGTGATCGTGGCGGCGCTGGCGCTGGTTGTCGGCCGGTTCGTCCGGGGGAGGCCGGCACCGCTGCGGTATGGCCTGCTGCTCGCGGCGCTCGTCGTGCTCGGGATCGTGCCGGCGGTGGCTGCGGCGAGTCGCCTGGGGGGCTGGGGTGCGCTCCGCGTCTCGCCAAGTGCCGTCGATCGCCCGCTGGCCACGCGCCCCCTTATTGCCTCGCCCGAAATGTCGAGGCCATCGCTATCGCTACCACCAGTGCCAACGCCAACACAGGTAGCCGCAGCCGCAGCCGACGATCATTTCATTCAGCCAGCCCAGACTCCTCATCATGAAAAGACCGCCGCAGTGCCGCTGCGCATGCCCACGCTCCGCGAGGCGGCGTCGGGCCTGCTCTGGGCGTGGCTCGGCGGGCTTTTGTTTTTTGTGGGAATGGTGTTCCGCGATCTCGTCCGCCTAAAGCGGCTGCGTCAAACACTCGTCCCGTGCTCCAGCCCGGCCGCGGTTGCGCTTTTAGGCGAGGCGGCGCGCTCCGTCGGCCTGGCTCAGCCGCCGCGGCTGTTTGAATCGGCGGCGGTGCCGGTGCCGGTTGTGATCGGGCCGGTCAACCCCGTCGTCGTGCTGCCCGCAGGCATGGCAAACACGCTCGACCGCGAAAAACTCACCGCCATCCTGCTGCATGAGGCGGCGCACGTTGTCCACGGCGATCTCTGGGTAGGTCTCCTCCAGCATGCCGTAGCTGCGATCTTCTGGTGGTGCCCACCGGTCCATCGGCTCAACCACCGATTGGCGGAGGTCCGCGAGGAGATCTGCGACGACTATGTAGTCTTGGCCCAGGGGGACGGTTTTCAGTTGGCGGAGGTGCTCGTGGAAATGGCCGCCGGCCTGCAGGGAAGGCGGCAGCGGCTCACGATCGGCACGCTCGGCGCGATCGACGAAAAGCCGGCCCTCGAAGGCCGGGTAGAGCGACTCATCAATCTCACACGAAAGGCTGCGCCCATGACGCGAATGAATCGGCTGGCAGTGGTGGCAGGGGGAGCGTTTGGACTGGTAGCGCTGGCGATCGTTTTGGCGACGACGATCCACGCGGCCGACGACCCTCCGGATCCATCAGCAATTATTGCTGGCATTCGCGAAAACATCTCAGCGTTCAAGGCATTCCGTTGTCGATACCGCTACACCGTGGGAGTTGTTCCAGTCGCGCGTGACGGCGTAACCGGTCCATATTATCGACGAAGTGCTGACGGACTCAACGTGGCTGATCGAGCGGAGCCGTGCACGGAGATCAGTTGGCTGCGGAATGGAGACGTACAGCTCCTGGAAGCACGATTGCTCGATAGAAATCTGGTGCAGGAACTTCGGACAGGAAAGCAGATGTCCTCTGGCACTGACGACGCGAGCGAGCTGTTCAACAGTGATTTCGGCATCACAATATCCCACGTGCTCCAGGGGGGCGGATTGTGGGAAGGCAGTGGTGATGTTCGGTCCGTGCAGATCCCGTTCGATTTTCTGGACGCGGAGGGGGCGAACAGATCGCTCTCGCTGGCGAATTTGCTGGAACGATCGTTCACGCGTGATGGGGTGGCGCTCGCGCGTTCTGAGGAACGAATTCAAGAAGGTAGGCGGATTGCCGAGTTGGAGTTCGTCGGCACGAAGGGCGACACTTCCAATGTCGTCTACACGATTGCTTTGGATGAGGGGTTCTTGCCGGTAACAATTGAGATCCGTGAATCCAAAACGAGCGAAAAGGTCCAGCGCTATCATGTGACGGAGCGGCGGAAGATAGATGGAGCTGGCTGGCTGCCCACGCGCTGCGTCAAGGTCTCTGGGGCGGCAAATGGCGAAGGCCCCGCAGAAGTCGCCATGCTGGAGGTCGCTGAAATCAAGATTGGCGCACCGGAGACCAGCGAATTCAAAACGGTGCTGCCAAAGATGTATGCATTCCATCTGGGTGAAATGTGGGACTCCCAGTTCACAAACGATGTCGAGAGACCGATCGACCTTGCGGAGGTTGAGCGGCTGATTTCTGTCGCCAAACGGATTGCGGCCGACGCCACCCCGGCCCTGCGGGACATCTCATTCGACGACATCAAGCTCGACATGCAGAAGGGCGATCCGTTCTCCCGTGACCTGCTGCCCACCCGGGTGACGGGGCTGGAGAACAGCCGGGTTCGCATCCGTGGCTACATCCTGCCGAGT
>CAISJI010000096.1 GCA_903885565.1 uncultured Planctomycetaceae bacterium | reverse complement strand
GGCGGCTTGTTCGCAGCGGGGCCGCTCGGTCCGGGGGGCGTTTACGCTGGTGGAATTGCTGGTGGTGATCGCCATCATCGGCCTGCTCGTGGGGCTGTTGTTGCCAGCCGTGCAGAGCGTGCGTGAGGCTGCCCGCCGGACGGAGTGCAAGGCGAATCTCAAGCAGGTTGGACTGGCCATGATGATGTTTCTCGACCGCAAAAGCCGGGGCACATTCCCCGATGCGGCGATCCTGCCGAGCGAGGAACTGATGCTCTTCAACCTCTCATCCACTCCTCCGCGGCCGATCAAGCCGAGCATCGCCTCCATTCTGGGCCCCTACGCGGAAAACAACCGCAACATCTTCAAGTGCCCCTCCGACACCTCCTATTTCGAGCGGTCGACAACCTACCTCGACTCGTTGAAGACCCGACTCTCGCCGCTGGGCCGCTCGCTGAGCGACGCCCCCCCCGAATACACAACGCTTCCTTATGAGGGGACGAGCTACGAGTATCCGGCCCGCCGTCTGGCCTTAAAAACCCGCGAGCAGGCCTACGCCTCCCGTGGAGCGTCTGGCGCCTCCACCAAAACTTGGATCATGTACGAATACGAGGCCTTCCACGGCGGTGGCGGATTCTTCGACAACAGCGACGCCAGCTACGATCCCAATAGCTCCAGCGAATGGACGCCCCCGGAAGGGGCTCGCAATTTCCTCTATGGCGACGCCCATGTTGAAAACCTCTGATGCCTAGCCACTTCCTGCCAGATTTCGGCTCGCGCCTCTCCCTTCCTATGTGCTGCTTCGCCCCGCCTGAGGAGTTTTTTTGATGAGCACTGCCACAATGCGTTCTGGTTCGGGCTATTCACGCGGAGCGGGGAATAAGAGTGCGAAGGCCTCCAGCTGGAAACGCTGGGCGGGCCTGCTGGCCCTGCTTCTGCTCATCGGCTTTGGCGTGGCTTGGGGCGGGGGCTGGATCAGGCTCACGACCGATCCGCGCGTGCTGGAAGTGCAGAAGATGCAGGCCGACATACAGGCCAAGTTCCTCGCCAACGGTGGCCCGACCACCGAGGCGGAGGCGACAGCCTTTGTGGCCGCGATGGGGCAGGTGAGGGAAAAGCGCGAGGAGCTTCCCCGGGAGCTGCGCCGTCAGGCCGATGAGGGGGGGCGGCGGGCGTTTATGAATTCGATGCGGGCCAACATGAACGCCTATTTTCAGGCCGCTCCCTCGGAGCGGCAGGCGGTGATCATGAAGCAGATTAAACAGCAGGAATTGATGCGCAAAGCCTTCACTCAGGCGGGCGGCGGCCGGGGTGGGCCAGGTGGCGGCGGGCCTGGTGGTCCTCCTGGCGGTGGCGGTCCTGGCGGTCCTGGTGGCGGCGGTCCTGGCGGTGGTGGACCTGGGGGCGGTGGACCTGGTGGCGGTGGAACTGGTGGCGGTGGAACTGGCGCACAGGGGGGCGGCCGGGGTGGCCCAGGCGGCGGACAGACTGCTGGCACTCCAGGCGGTGGGGGTACCGACTGGCGCAAGCGCATGATCGATAACACCTCGCCGGCGCAGCGGGCGCAATACACCGAATACCGTCGTGTGATGGATGAAACCCGCGCCAAGCTCGGGCTTCCGACGGGTGGTCGGGGCGGCCGCTGACGGTCTTTTCCAATGGCCAACACGCTCGGCTTGCTGGAAGAGGCGATGCAACTGGCTCGCGACCTGGGCTACCGCGTACGCGAGGAGGCCCTCGGCGACCTGCCGGGCGGAATGTGCATCGTGGCGGGGGTTCGGCAGATTCTGCTCAATGCCGATCTGTCGGCATCTGATCGGCTCGCGGCGCTCGTGGAGGTGTTGGCCGCCGATCCCGCTGTTGCCCAAGAGCCTGTCAGCCGGCCGCTGGACACTCGGCTGCGGGGCGCTCGCGGCGGTGGTTGAATCTTCCTAAGCAGGCGGGGCGGCATAGAGCCGGTGGAAGGCGATGTAGGCTTCCACTGCCCGCGGTGTGCGGTAGCGAATGCTCTGCCCCTGCGCCACGGCTGCCCTGAGGTCTGTGGAACGCACCCCGATGGCGGGGCAGCGGACGCGGTTTTCCAGGAGGTGAGCGAGACGCTTTGGCCCCAGCAGGGTGGCCAGCGCGCTATCGGAGGCGATGGCCCCGATGTCGTCGAGCCCCATGCGTTCGACAGCCAGCAGTCTGACCTGATCCACGATCTGCTGCGGTTTGTGCCAGTGAGGGAGCTGGGCGAGGGCGTCTGGGCCGAGGATGAGGAGCAGTTCGTCGGCTGGATGGGCTGCCGCCAGCCCGGCAAGGGTATCGCAGGTGTAACTCACGCCGCCGCGATCGAGTTCCGCCGTGGAGAGGGCAAACGCCGGCTGGCCTCCAACCGCCAAGGCCAGCATCGCCAGCCGGTGCTGCCCTTCCGCCAGAGTCCAGCCCTGCTTGTGCGGCGGTTCGGCCGCTGGCACCAGCAGCACACGATCGAGGCGGGCCTGCTCACGGCAGCACTCGGCCACGATGAGGTGGCCGATATGCACCGGATCGAAACTGCCGCCGTAGACTCCAATACGCATCCTCAGGCTCTCCATCCCACGACCATACGACCGCAACTGCCCCCCCCGCGGTGGACGCCACCGGCGGAGGCGGTCTAATCATGTCCATGGCACACCAGCATACGAGCCAGCAGCAACTCTTCGCGAGCCAGCCCCAGTGGGTGGAGGATGATGCCCGTCGCGGCACCATCGCCACCGTCGTGCTGCCCGACGGCGTGGAGAAACCGCTCGACTACCGTGTGCCCGAGGCCCTTGTCGGCGAGGTGGAGCCAGGCCGTCGGGTGCGTGTGCCGCTGGGCCGCGGAGACCGGGAGCGCATCGCCTATTGCGTGGCGGTGCGATCTGGGGAGCTCCCGCAGACGCCGCTCAAGGAGGTGACCGGCGTGGAGGATGCCCAGCCGCTGCTCTCCCCCCGCATGCTTGAGCTGACGCAATGGATGGCCGAGCGTTGGATGGCTCGGTGGGGCGAGGTTTTGGAAGCGGTGCTTCCGGCCGGCGTGCGCCTGCAGCGGGGCACTCGGCTGACGCCCCTGTTCATCGCCGCCGCTATTCCCCCCTCTCTGCCGCGGCCCCCCACTCCGGCGCAGGCCCGCGTGCTCGCGGCGGCCACAGAGCCCACCACGGCCGAGCAACTCGCCAGCCAGGCCGGGGTCGGCCGAGCGGTGGTGATGCGGTTGTTCAAGGCCGGGTTGCTGGTCGATGCCGGGAAGATCCACCGCCCGCAGACGCGGCCCCAAAGCGTCCGGCCGACCATTGAGCACGAGCGGCCTGAGGCGCTCTCGGCGGCGCAGGGGGCGGCCCTCGAGGCAATCGTGGAGCCGCTGCGAGCAGGCCGCCACGAAACGATCGTGTTGTTTGGCGTCACCGGCAGCGGCAAGACGGAGGTCTATCTGCAGGCAGTGGAAGAGACACTCTCCCATGGGAAACAGGCGATCGTGCTGGTGCCTGAGATCAGCCTCACCCCGCAGACATGCGATCGTTTTCGGGCCCGCTTTGGCAGCGTGGCAGTGCTCCACAGCCACCTCACGCCGGCGGAGCGCCATGCGCAGTGGCGGGAGATCGCCGCCGGCCGCGTGGGGGTGATCGTGGGGGCCCGCAGTGCCGTGTTCGCCCCCGCCCCCCGGCTCGGGCTGATCGTCATGGACGAGGAGCACGAGACGTCGTTCAAGCAGGGCACGGCGCCCCGCTACCATGCCCGCGATGTGGCCGAGTGGATCGCCCGTGCCGAGGGGGTGCCGCTATTGCTCGGCTCAGCCACTCCGGCGCTGGAAACCTTCGCCCGCTGCCTGCGCGGCGAGTGGCGCATGTGCCGGCTGGCAGAGCGGGTCGGGGGCTCGCAACTCCCGGGGGTGATCACGGTCGACCTGCGCGATCCGCGGAGCCGCAGCCGGGGGGTGGTGAGTCCGCGGTTGGCGGCCGGGATCAAGTGGGCGCTCGCCGCCGGGGGGCAGGTGATGCTGCTGCTCAACCGCCGGGGGTTTGCCACGCATGTGCAATGCCGCGCCTGCGGCCATTCGGCTCGCTGCACCGACTGCGATCTGACCCTCACGCTCCACCAGCCGGGGAATCGGGGCATCTGCCACGGCTGTGGGCTGGTGGCACGGTTGCCGTCGGCCTGCCCCAGTTGCCATACAGAACAGCTCGCGCAACGGGGCACCGGCACCCAGCGGCTGGAGGAACAGATCCGCGCCCTCTTCCCCGGCGCCCGCGTGGCTCGCATGGATACCGACACCATGCGCACCCGCGGCAGCCACGAACGCACGCTCGATGCCTTTCGCGCCCGTGAGATCGACATCCTCGTCGGCACGCAGATGATCGCCAAGGGGCTCGACTTCCCGGCGGTGATGCTGGTGGGTGTGGTGCATGCCGATGCCGCGTTGCATTTGGCCGATTTTCGTGCCGCCGAGCGCACCTCGCAGCTGGTGACGCAGGTCGCCGGCCGCAGTGGCCGCGGAGCGCTCGGCGGTCGCGTCGTCGTGCAGACCAGCACGCCCGATCACCCCGCCATCCTCTCCGCTGCCCGCCACGACTACGAGGCTTTTGTTCGCAGCGAACTGCCGATGCGCGAGGCGCTGCTCTATCCTCCCTTCGGCTCGGTGGTGCGTTTGGTGGTGCGGAGTGTGGAGGAATCACAGGCAGCCGACTGGGCCCGGCACATGGCCGGGAAGCTGCGGGCCGAGGTGGCCAACCTGCCCCCGGGGCCCCCGGGAACTCCCGGCGCTGGAATCCGGGTGCTCGGCCCAGCACCGGCGCCCATCACCCGCCTGCGCGACCGGTTTCGCTGGCATTTGCAGGTGCATGGCCCCAGCGGAGCCGAGCTGCGGGCGCTCGTGCGGCGGGCCACCGCCACGCTTAAAACGCCCGATTCCGTCGCCTGGATCATCGACGTTGATCCGGTCGAAATGCTGTGAAATAAAGTGAAAAAAGCCGTCCCTGGCCGATCCGATTGGCGGGCCGTGGGCAGGTTCCGCTTTCGCCCGTCGCAGGGGCCGGGGTACGATTGGGGCAAGTAGAAGCCCATGTCATACCGTTCCATCACCGACATTCTGGGAGAGACGAGCCTGGAGCGGAAATGCCGCTTCCTGTTCGGGCTCTGTCTGCTCGTGCTGATCAGCGGCAGCTTCTGGTGGTATGGCAGCCGCACCGAGGAGCTGGTTTACACCACCACCCGCAGCACCGGTCGCCATCTGGTCGATGCGATCATGCTGCATTACCACTGGAAGGCTCTGGAAGCCAACAAGAAATACACCAGCCTGATCGTGACGCTCGGCCGCACGCTGCAGAGCGAGCCCTACAGCTGGCGGCTGCTCGATCCACAGGCCTCGGCTACCGACCGCGCCGGCTACACCAGGCTCGATGCCGCAGTGCTCGATTATTTCAAGGAGCGGCCAATTCCTGCCGTGGCCTCGGGCACAGCGGCGGTGGCTCCAGCGGCGCTGGCGAGCGAATACCGCGAGTTTCGCACCGCAGATAAAGCCGAATACCACTACTACCAGCCGGTTCGGGCCCGCCAGAGCTGTTTGATCTGTCATGAGTTCCGCGGTGCCACCGGTGCCGCCCCGACCGTTGGCGACGCTCCAGTGAAGCTCGGCGAGGGGGATTTGATGGCGGTGGTGAAGGTGGTGATGCCCGACAAGGCGACGCAGAAGGCAATCAATTGGAACCGGGCGATCCTGATGGCCACCGCCATCGTGACGGCCTTCCTGGCCTGGCTGGCCGCCTATGCAATCGTGCGCTATGTGATCGTCAAGCCGCTGGAGCATCTGCGCGATGTGAGCGACGAGGTGCGGCGCGGGAATGTGCAGGCGCGGGCCGAGATCCACACTGCCGATGAATTCGAGGAATTGGGGGTGGCCTTCAACCGGATGCTGCGCGGGCTCGTCGATTCCCAGGAAGATCTGCGCAAGGCCAATGGCAGCCTCGATGATAAAGTCGATGAACTCGCCCGGGCCAATCTCAATCTCTACGAGATGAACCGGCTCAAGAGCGACTTCCTCGCGACGATGAGCCATGAGCTCCGCACACCGCTCAACAGCATCATCGGCTTCTCTGACGTTTTGGGATCGATTCAGTCGCTCGATGACAAGCAACGCCGCTATGTGCAGAACATCCGCTCCTCCGGACGCATGCTCCTGGAAATGATCAACGACATCCTCGATCTGGCGAAGATCGAGGCTGGCAAAATGGAGGTCCGCCCGATCCTGTTTGACGTGGAATCGGTTGTGTCGGCTCAGTGCGATATGGTGCGGCCGCTGGCCGAAAAGAAAGACATCGAGCTCTCCTTTGATATCGGCCCGGGGCTTGATGCCGTTGAGCAGGACCAGGCCAAGGTGCAGCAGATCCTGGCCAATCTGCTCTCCAACGCCGTGAAATTCACCCCCAGTGGCGGCCGGGTTTCGGTGCAGGCTCGCCTCGGGCCTGCCGCCACCGGCGTGGGGGGGGATTTGGTGCTCGATGTGATCGACACCGGCGTGGGAATCGCTCCGGAGGAGCAGCAGACAATCTTCGAGAAATTCCGGCAGGGCCGGGTGTTTCAAGCCGGCGACGATGCGATGACCCGCGAATTTTCTGGCACCGGTCTGGGGCTGTCGATCGTGCGCGAGCTCTGTCGGCTCCTCGGCGGGGAGGTGAGTCTGGAGAGCGAACTCGGCCGCGGCAGCCGGTTCACCGTGCGGTTGCCAGTGCACGCCCTCCATCTGCTACCGGCCGCCCCACAGGCGCTGGCCACGAGCACTCCCCAGCCCGCGGCCTAACAGGCTGCGGATAAAGTGATTCGCCGCCGGATGCTCCTGCTACAACAGCGGTCGCGGGATCCCCGGCGCAGGCGTCCCGCACATAGACACACCACTCCAAGAGGGAATGAAGTGATGGCCAAGGATGGAAAAGGGACGGAAGTGGTGCTGTTCACCGACGGGGCCTGTAGCGGCAATCCGGGCCCCGGAGGCTGGGCGTATATCCTGCGGCATCCCGCCACGGGCCGGGAATCGGCCGATTCGGGCAATGAGCCCGACACGACCAACAATCGCATGGAGCTGACTGCCGCGGTGCGGGGGCTGGCCCAGCTCAAGCGGCCGACGCGGGTGGAGCTGGTCACCGATAGCGTTTACGTTGGCACGGGGCTCTCCGACTGGCTGCCCAAATGGAAGAAGCAGGGCTGGAAGCGGAAGGATGGCGGCCGGCTGGTGCCGATCAAGAACGAGGATCTGTGGCGCGAACTCGACCGTCTGGCGGCCGAGCATACGGTGGTGTTTACCCACGTGGCTGGCCATGCAGGGCATCCTGAGAACGAGCGTTGCGACGAGATGGCGGTGGCGGCCTATCAGCCCCTCCTCAATCGAGCCCCCAAGGCTAGCCGTTAGCTCGACGTGGGCTGCGCCGATTTTTGGGTGGGTATGACGAGGCGACTTTTTCCGCGGCAGAATAGAATCTGGTCATGGAACCGTTCCCTGAGACCATCCGCCCACTTTCTGCCCCGCAGGGTACGGCCTCCGCGCCGCCGCCCGATCCCGTGCGCGCGGGAACGCGGCCGCGCAGCCTCTCCACGCCGCTTGAGCGTTTGCCTGGCGTAGGAACGAACCGAGCAGAAAAGCTCCGCAAGCTGGAGCTGGTGACGGCGGCCGACGCCCTCATGCACTTCCCGCGTGAATACCGCGATTTTTCCGGCGCCCACTCCATCGGGGATTGTGTTGCCGGCGAACACGCCTCAATCGCCGGGGAGGTCACTGACGTCTCCTCGCGACTCACCGGTGGCGGTCGTCAGATGCTCTCGGTCCGACTGAGATGCCAGGGGGGGAGTGTGAGGGCGGTGTGGTTCAACATGCCCTTCATGACACAGCGCTTCGCCGTCGGGATGAAGGTTGTGATCGCTGGGCCGGTGAAGCAGAGCGGCGGCCACTGGGAGTTTCCCCATCCGGAGGTGCGCTGGCTGATCGCCGGTGAGCAGGCCCATGCCTCTGATTGGTTGGCGGTCTATCCGCTCTCGGAGGGCGTGCAGCAATCGCACGTGCGAGCGGCGGTGCAGGCGGCGCTTCAACATGCGGCCGACCTGCCGGCAGAGGCTTTTCCGGAGGAATTGCTTGTCGCCAAGGGGCTGCTGCCGATCGAGCGGGCGCTTCGCGAGATCCACTGCCCCTCACAAGCTGAGATGATCGACGCGGCCCGCCGCCGGTTTGTCTATGAGGAGCTGTTTCTGTTGCAGCTGGCGCTGCGCATGCACCGCAGCCAGCAGGAAACGCGCCATGCCGCGCCAGTGATCGCCGTCGACGCCCGCATCGACGGCCGGATCCGCGCCCGATTCCCCTTTCCATTCACCCCTGCCCAGACGCGGGTTTGCGGCGAGATTGCCGCCGATATGGCCCGCCCACAGCCGATGAACCGGTTGCTCCAGGGGGACGTGGGAAGCGGAAAAACAGCCGTCGCCCTCTATGCGCTGCTGGCGACCGCCGCCACACGCGTGCCGCAGGCCGAGAGGGCGCCGGGCCGGGCCCGCCTGCGGCCCGAGACATACCAAGCTGCGCTGATGGCCCCCACGGAGCTCCTTGCCCGGCAGCATATGGCAACGCTCGAGCGGCTGCTGGAAGAGGTGCCCGGGCGGGTGCGGAAGGGGGATATCAAGTTGGAACTGCTCGTCGGCGGCCAAACTCCCAAACGCCGTCAGGCGGCGCTCGACCGTATCGCCAGTGGCGAGGCGCAGATCGTGATCGGGACGCAGGCGCTGGTCTGCGGGGCTGCATCGTTTCGGCATTTGGGCTTGGTGGTGATCGACGAACAGCATCGCTTCGGCGTGGTGCAGCGCGGGATCCTGCAGCAGGAGCAGGCCGATCCGCACGTGCTGGTCATGACCGCCACGCCGATTCCCCGCACGATTGCTCACGCCATCTACGGCGATCTGGATGTCTCCACGCTCGATGGGCAGCCGCCCGGCCGGCAGCCAGTGGCAACCTACCGGGTGGGGCCCAATCAGCTCGAATCATGGTGGGATTTCTTCCGCAAAAAACTCGCCGCCGGGCGGCAGGGATATGTGGTGGTGCCTGCCGTCGAGGAATCGAAGCGCGGTCTGGAGAGCATCTCCAGTGCCTTTGAAAACTTGAGCAATGGTCCCTTGGAGGCCTTTCGGCTGGGGTTGGTGCACGGCCGGCTGTCGCCCAAGAAAAAGCAGCAGGTCATGGAGGAATTTCGCGCCCACCACATCGATGTGCTGGTGGCGACGAGCGTGATCGAGGTGGGGATCGATGTGCCACAGGCCACGCTGATGACGATCCTCGATGCCGACAGCTTCGGCCTCGCGCAGCTCCACCAGCTGCGTGGCCGCGTGGCCCGCGGGGCAGTGCAGGGGGTGTGTGGCGCCGTCACCGCGTCGGGTGACGAGCCGCACGGGCGGATCGACGCCTTCGTGGCCACGACCGACGGCTTCGAACTGGCCGAGAAGGATCTGCTGCTGCGTGGGCCGGGGGACCTGGTGGGAACCCGGCAGAGTGGTTCACCGCCGATGTATCTGGCCGATCTGCTGCGCGATGCATCGGTGGTGGCGGAGGCCCGCCGGGATGCACTCGATCTCTACCTGCGGGACCCCACGCTGGCCGATCCGGCGCTTGTCCGGATGAAGCAGTTGATCGTGAAACGCTGGGGTGAAACGCTCGGCCTCGGGCAGGTGGGCTAGATTCCCGCCGGCTCGTCACACGGAGAGTGGACCGGCAGAGGAGCCCGGTAATGCATGCCGCTGCAGCAGTGCGGCGCTGCCGGAATAGAAGCGATTCATGAAGGGGGCATGGTCGCGAAGAATACCCAGGGCGCAATCGCGGGAAAGATGGTTGATCCAGTCGGAGGGATCTCCGCAGCGGTAATGCGAGGAGGTGTCGACGACCCCCGGCTTTCTTCCGCCCGATTTCGCTTCAAACGAGTGCTGGCTGAGTTGGGCGAGCAGATCAGCAGGGCATTCGGCGCCCAGAAAGGCCAGGCACTCGGGCAGCACGGCGGCCGGGGCGGCCACCAGATCCTCCATTCGCACCGTGAGAATGCGCGGGTCGTCGTAGTCAAAATGGCGCAGGGACCACAGCGGCCCCATCACCCCGTCCTCATCGTGAAAGCCCTGCGGTCGAGAGAGAAATTGAACGGTCGCCTCAAGGCCGGCGGCTTTGGGAAGCCGCTGCAGTTTCTCGCGTTGGGCGGCCAACTGTGGCCAGCGTTCCGTGGGATGGGTGGCGAGGTGGGAGAAATAGCTCGAAACAACGATCGAGAGCGGGTTGCGGACAACGTGCACGGCACGTGTCAGTTTGTCCTTCAGGAATGGGTAGTGGGCGTTGATGAGCAGCAGATAGCGGTAGGCCGCACAATCTTCCGGAAACTCGTCGCTCCGATGGCTGTGCAGAACGGGCTGGCTGCATTGCACGGCATAGTAGGAGTGCAGCACGCCCGACAGCCATGCGGAGGCGCACTTGTGATGGGTGAGAAAGAGCATGCCTGCTGCCGGAACCGGTGGTGGAGCGCCTGGTGAACCGGCTTCCGGATCGCCCGTTTTCCCCGTCGCCGAGGCAGGAATTCGAGGGGGCAAGAAACCTTACGAAACCATAAGCATCCCCGGTTTAGGGCCGAAAGGCAACGTCAGATTGTAGGCTGGCCGCTCTTTGCCGATCCTCGAGGGCTGCGGGAAAGCAGACAACAAAGGAGAATCGCCGTGTATTACTTCGCCTATGGCTTCAAAAAACCGATTGCTCCGCTGCTCTGCCTGCAGATTGCCCAGCAGAATCTGGCCAATGCCGGCTTTACGGTGTTCGACCCCGTTCAGCCGGGCAAGGTGACGCTCGGGGCCACCCACACCGATGCCGGGGTGATGGTGACCGTCGTGGCGATCGACTGCGAGGGAGGAGCGGCCGTCGTGATCAACTCGTTTTGCGCGAGCGATCTGGCCGTTGACTCAGCCAAGATGGTGGCCGAGAGCGTGTACAACGGTATCGAATACGCCTAGCCAGCCGTGCCCAGCCCTGCCCCCACCGGCTCCGCCGAATGCCACTGGCTGCCGGAGCGTTCCACGCGATGGTAGAGGGTGTCGCGCTCCACCGGTTCCCGGCCCGCCTCGCGGATCAGCCGCTGGATGTGATCGACTGTGAGCACCTCCGGCGTGGTCGCACCGGCGTCGTGGTAGATCAGTTCATGCCGCACGGTGCCGTCGAGGTCGTCTGCTCCGTAGGCGAGGCTCGCCTGAGCCGTGCCGATGCCGAGCATGATCCAGTAGGCCTTGATGTGGTCGAAGTTGTCGAGCACCAGTCGCGACACTGCCATGGTTCGCAGGCTCATCGCTGCCGTCGGCTTTGGGATGTGTGACAGCCGGGTGTTATCGGGATGGAACGCGAGCGGGATAAACGTCTGAAAGCCCCCCGTCTCGTCCTGGAGAGCCCGCAGGCGCAGCAGGTGGTCGGTGCGGTGGAAGGCATTCTCGATATGTCCGTAGAGCATCGTGGCGTTGCTGCGCAGGCCGAGGGAGTGCGCCGTGCGGTGGATGTCAAACCACTCGCGGGTGTCGGCCTTGTGCTCGCAGATCTTGTCGCGCACCTCGGGATGGAAAATCTCTGCCCCGCCTCCGGGCAGGCTGCCGAGGCCGGCACTTTTCAGCTCGGTGAGAATGTCGCGGGCCGATCGCTTGGTGAGATGCTCAAACCAGTTGATCTCGACCGGCGTCCAGGCTTTCAGGTGGAGTGCGGGGTAGTGCTCGTGCAGCATCCGCACGATGTCGAGGTACCAGTCGTAATTCTTCTGGTGGTGCAGGCCGCCGACGATATGCATCTCGGTGCTGCCGGCATCGACCGCCTCCTGCCCGCGGGCCAGAATCTGCTCGTCGCTCATGGCATAGCCTCTGGCATCGCGCAGGTCGGCCCGGAACGCGCAGAACGTGCAGCGGTAGACGCAGACGTTCGTGGGGTTGAGATGGGTGTTGATGTTGTAGAAGCCGGAGTTGCCGTTTTTCCGCTCCCGCACGAGATTGGCCAGTTCGCCCAGTTCGTGCAGATCGAGGCGTTCATCCCACAGCGATTCCGCCTCGGCGGCATTGAGTCGCTCTCCGGCCTCGATTTTTTCGCGGATTGGTTCGAGGGAGGGGGTGGCGGCGCGAATCATGAAGGATGGCTCCTGAGAGGGCGCGGTATCGGTGCGGGAGGCTTTTGCGGGCGGGAATCGACCGGGAGCAGCCTCGCTACCCCTCTAACCGCACGGCCGGTCGGATCACAACAGGCCCTCGCGGGACTCGGACTCAACGGAGGCAAAGGAGGCAAAAAACAGGCTGAATCGGCTCTCCGGCGGCTCTCCGGCCACGGGCTTCGCGGCAGACGATATTCTAGCTGGTTATCGAAAAAGGCTGTCTTCCCGCAACAGCGCAGTTTTGGCAGACGAGCATAGGTTTTTCAGATGCCCCAGCCCACGATCCCCGTCACGGTCTGCATTCCCGTTCTCAACGAGGAACGCAATCTGCCGCGCTGTCTGGAGGCATTGGGAAACTCGTGTGAGGAGATCGTCGTCGTCGATTCTGGCAGCCGGGATCGCACCCGGGAGATCGCCACGGCCGCCGGGGCCACCGTGCTGGAATTTCGCTGGAATGGCTCATTTCCCAAGAAACGAAACTGGTTTCTCCGGAATCACACGTTCAAAGCGCCGTGGGTTCTGTTTCTGGATGCAGACGAATTGGTGACCCCGGCGTTCCTGGAGGAATTGCGGGCCGCGTTGCCGACGGGGGATCGGGTGGGGTATTGGATTTCGTTCAACAACTGGTTTATGGGGAAGCCGTTGCGCCACGGCGACGTCTTTCGCAAGCTGGCCCTGATCCGCCATGGCAGCGGCGAATATGAACGCTTTCCCGAGCAGTGGTGGAGCCACCTCGACATGGAGGTGCACGAACATCCGGTTCTGGAGGGACCGGTCGGGGAGCTCAAGGCGCGACTCGAGCATCATGATTTCCGGGGTATTGAGCACTACATCGACAAACACAACCAATACTCGACCTGGGAGGCCAATCGGTTTCTCTGGCTCCGGGAGGCTGGGCCGGAGCACTGGGCCCAGCTCACCACACGGCAGCGTTTCAAATATCGGTATTTGGATCGGCTCTGGCTGGGGTGGGCCTATTTCCTGGTGGGCTACGTTGCCAAGCGCGGATTTCTCGACGGCCGCGTCGGCTGGACATTTGCCGCCATGAAGATGCGCTATTTTCAGGATGTGAGGCTGAAGATCCGCGAACGGCTGGCAGAGCGATCAGCGAAGGTTCAAGGCGAACCGACTTCTTGAGCAGGCTCGGGATGAAGTGCGTAGCGCTGGATGCGATGCCCGTCGCGTGTGCGTTCATACCCAGATATCGGCTGCGATCGCCAGGAGCAGCACGATCCCAAAGATGGCATTGGCGGTGAAGAAGGCGTCGTTGACCCGCGAGAGGTCATCTGCCCGCACCAGCGAATGCTCCCAGATGAGCAGGCCCGCAATCACCGCCAGGGCCGCCCAGTAGATCGTCCCCAGTTCCGGCACCACCAGCGGCAGGAGCGCCAGGAGCAGGAGCGTGACACCGTGAAGCAGGCCGGAGAGGCGCAGGGCCCGCCCGACTCCCAGCCGAGCCGGAATACTCCACAGCCCGTGCGCGGCATCGAAGTCGGCGTCCTGACAGGCATAGATGATGTCGAATCCGGCCACCCAGACGGTCACGGCGAGACCCAGAATCGCGGCGGGGAACAGATCGGCCGGATCACGCATCACCACCGAGCCGCGGATCGCGATCCAGGCCGCCAGCGGCGCCATTCCGAGGGCCACTCCCAGCCAGAGGTGGGCCAGTGCAGTGAAGCGTTTGGCATAGCTGTAGCCCAGCAGCCAGGCGAGCACCGGTCCCGAAAGGACCAGCGGCAGCCAGTTGGGCAGGAACAGCAGCGTGCCACCGACAAACACGCCCGCCGAGACCACCACCAGCATCAGCACCTCCCCCACGCGGAGATCCCCCCGGGGCAGATGGCGACTGGCGGTGCGGGGATTGGCCGCATCAATCGATCGATCGACCAGCCGGTTGAAGGCCATCGCCGCCGTGCGGGCGCTCGCCATGCAGAGCAGAATGCCGATCCAGGGTCGGCTCCAGGTCCACCAGCCTGCGGCCGGGGTCGCCCCATCGGCGCCCATGTGGAACGCCAGCAGCGTCGCGATGATCGCAAAGGGGAGCGCGAAGATCGTGTGGCTGAAACGCACCAGCTCCAGGAATGTGCGCAGATTCGCCGGGCTCACGTCGGGGCCCCCCAGCGGTGCATGAGCGAGTGGGCGACTCCCAGCTGGTCGCAGATCCGGGCCACCAGAAAGTCGACCAGGTCGGCCACCGTCTCCGCCCGTGCATAGAAGCCGGGGGAGGCGGGCAACACCACGCCCCCCGCCTCATGGAGGGCCTGCATGTTCTTGAGTTGCGGCAGCGAAAGCGGCGTTTCCCGGGGCACGACAATCAGCTTCCGCCGCTCTTTGAGATGCACCTCAGCGGCCCGATGGATCAGATTTTCGCCGATCGAATGGGCCACGGCGGACAACGTGCTTCCGCTGCAGGGGCAGATCACCATTCCTGAAGTGAGGAATGAACCGCTGGCAATCGGGGCCATCAGGTTCTTGTAGTGGTGGTAATGCAACCGCAGCGGGGCCGCCCGCAGGGCCTCTGAGCGTTCCACCGGGGCCGCAGCGCCGGGGCCGAGCAGAGTTCCCAACTCAAAATGTTCAAGATCGATCGTTCGGCCCAGTTCCTGGGTAATGACAGCCGCCCCGGCGGGGCTGACCGCCAGATGGACTTCCCTCCCCGCCGCCAACAGCACCTCCAGCAGGCGCACGCCATAGGGGGCGCCCGATGCCCCGGTGATCGCCACCACGATCGGCGGCCGCTCCGCATCGCCATGATTGCTCGGCATGGGGGTCATTCCTGAGGGGGCACGGAAGGGGTGGAGGCCCGCGTGGCAATCGTGAGCGTGGCGATCCCCAGTGTCAGCGGCAGCATGTCGACTGTCCCGAAGCCCGCCTGTTTCAACAGCGCTGCCAGCGCCTCGCCCGACGGAAATTCCTCGACGCTTTGGTTGAGGTAGGTGTAGGCATCGGAGGCGTTGCGGGCCACGGCGTTGCCGATACGCGGGAGCACGTTGCGGAAATACCAGAGGTATCCCGCCCGCACCATCCGGTTGCGTGGCAGCGAGAATTCGAGCACGGCCAACTGGCCACCCGGCTTGCAGACCCGGGCCATTTCCGCCAGCCCCCGCGCGGTGTCGGCGATGTTCCGCAGCCCGAAGGCGACGGTGACCAGATCAAACGTGGCGTCGGAAAAGGGAAGCTGCATCGCATCGGCCTCGATCCATTCGATGGCGAGATTGCTCCGCTGCGATTTTTCGATGCCGCGGTCGAGCATCGGCCGGCAGAAGTCGCTGGCCACCACCCGCACATCGGGCCCGCTGCGGCCGGCGTAGGCCAAAGCCAGATCCCCCGTGCCGGTGCAGACATCGAGAATCGCCCCTTGCACCGGCGGCGGGGCCCGGTTGACCGTGATCGAGCGCCACCACACATCGATGCCGCCGGAGAGCATGCGGTTGACCAGATCATAGCGCGGGGCGATTTCCGCGAACATGCCCTGCACGCGATCGCCGCTCTTGTCGACGGTTTTGCCAGCATCCGCGGCATGCACTACTCTGGCGACAGACTGTTTGGACACCGGTCAAATCCTGCGGAGGGCAGATGGTTTCGTTGCGCTGGCACTGTCATGACTCCTACCATGGTATGCCCCAGGGGTGCACCGCGGGAGGGATCGCCATTGTGATCGACGTGCTGCGGGCCTCGACCACGATTGTGGCGGCCTTGGAACGGGGCGCCGCCGCGGTGCTCCCCACCTCCACGATCGAGCACGCGCTGGCAGTGGCGGCCACAGAACCGGTGGTGCTCGGCGGGGAGCGCGGGGGGGTGCGGATTGCCGGCTTTGACCTGGGAAATTCCCCCTGGGAATACACCGCCGCAGCAGTGGGGGAGCGGCGGGTGGTGATCACCACCACCAACGGTACGCAGGCGCTTGGATCCTGCCGGGACGCAGCAGCGGTGCTGATCGGGGCGCTGGTCAACCGCTCGGCGGTGGTGAGGGGGGCCCGGGCCATCGCCCGGCGGGAGAATGTGAGCGACATTCATCTGGTCTGCGCCGGTACTGACGGCTTTGTCACGGAGGAGGATCTCCTCGCCGCCGGGGCGATGCTGGAGGCTGGCGTCGGCCCTGCCGACACGCTCGATGCCGCCGCTCTTTCGGCGCTGAAGCGCTATCGCGATACGGTGGCCGACCGCACGCTCGCCCACCCGGAGGCCCTGCTGCGGGCCATGAAAGCCTCGCGCGGGGGGAGGAATCTGCTCGAGTTGGGAATGCAAGCCGATCTGCCGGCCGCCGCCGCCATCGATACCAGCACGACCGTTCCCCTGCTCGACGCTGCCGGTTGGCTCGTGGCAGCCACTTTCCCCGGATGAGGTGAGCGGAAGAGGGAGGCGAACGCGCCTGAGGTGGACCGGGGCAAAGGCAGACCGGTAGACTCGTCCGCTTGGCGTCTGGCCCCGGGCCACTCTCCCAGGGCTCCAGTCGTGCCCTTTCCAGTCCCAGTGCGAGCAGAAGGTTTTCATGGATAAGCAGAACGATCAGTCGCGGATGGACAAAATCGTGTCGCTGGCAAAGCGACGGGGATTCATCTTCCAGTCGAGCGAGATCTACGGCGGCCTCAACGGCTTCTGGGATTACGGCCCCCTCGGCGTGGCGCTCAAGCGCAATCTCAAGGACTGCTGGTGGCAGGATATGGTCAGCGGCCACGACGAACTGGCCACGCCAGCGGGCGCTCCCGAGCCGTATGAAATGGCCGGACTCGACTGCACGATCATCATGCATCCGCAGGTCTGGAAGGTGTCGGGCCACTTCGACCTCTTTCACGATTGGCTCGTTGACTGCCGCGAATCGAAGAAACGCTACCGCTACGACCACCTCCACGGCCGGTTCGCCAGCCATCGCAACAAGCGGGTGTTTGTCGTCACCGACCAGTCGGGAGACGATGCCCTGCCGCACACCCTCACCCGGGCGCAGAAGTTTTTTGGCCTGCGGGCCAAGCAGATTGAGGAGATTCAGTGGGAAGGGGGGATCGAGCCGCTGGCCGCGGGCATCGCCGCCGGCACCATTGTAACCGCTGAGACGCTCGCGCCCGATGCGGCCGAGCTGGGCACGCTCACCGATCCACGCGAATTCAACCTGATGTTTGAAACGCGCATCGGAGCGCTGGCCGGCGGCGATGATGACCGGGCGTTTCTGCGGCCCGAAACGGCACAGGGCATCTTCATGAACTTCAAGAACGTGCTCGACACCTCGCGCGTCAGCGTGCCCTTCGGTATCGCCCAGATCGGCAAAAGCTTCCGTAATGAGATCACGCCGCGGAATTTCACGTTCCGATCGCGTGAATTCGAGCAGATGGAGATTGAATTCTTCTGCAAGCCTGCCGACTCAAGCGCGTGGTACCGCTACTGGCGCGACCGCCGCTGGAAGTGGTATCTCGATCTCGGTCTCACCGCAGGCAAACTCCAGCTGCGGGAGCACCACGCCGACGAACTCTCCCATTACTCCGTCGGCACCGCCGACATCGAATACGCTTTTCCCTTCCTTGCCGAGGGCGAATTTGGCGAGCTTGAGGGGATCGCCCACCGCGGCGATTTCGATCTTCGCAGCCACTCCGAGGGGAAGCTGGTGCGGCAGGATGGCCAGCTCGTGGTGGAGCAGGGGGCGGATGGCAAGCCGCGGCACCGGGGCAGCGGCAAGGATCTCAGCTACTTCGACGACGTGACGCGGGAGCGGTATGTGCCGCACGTGATCGAGCCGTCGGCGGGGGCCGATCGGGCCGTGCTGGCCTTCCTCTGCGATGCCTACCACGAGGACGAGGTGCCGGACGAGGATGGCAAGCCGCGCAGCCGCACCGTGCTCAAGCTCCATCCGCGGCTGGCCCCGCTCAAGGTGGCGATTCTTCCGCTTGTGAAGAAGGATGGCATGCCCGAACTGGCGGCGGAGCTCTATCGCAAGCTGAAGCCGCACATGGCGGCGATGTATGACGAGAAGGGCTCGGTCGGCCGGCGTTACGCCCGGCAGGACGAGGCCGGCACCCCGTGGTGCATCACGGTGGACGGGCAGTCGCTGGCTGACCGCACAGTGACGCTCCGCGACCGCGACACGCTGGTGCAGTCGCGCGTGGCGCTTGATGCTGTGGTCGATATCCTGCGGGACCGTCTGCGGACGGGTGTCTCATGAAGCCGGCCGTGGCCACCGTCTGTTCGCTCAACGCTTCCCTCGACACGATTCTCACCGACTACGCCGCCGGTCATTGCGATGCGATCGACCTGTGGCTCGGGCATGCCGATGCCTTCATCGCACAGAGCGGCGTCAGTGCCCTCCGCGAGCGGCTGACGGAACTGGCTATCGCACCATTGGCGGCGAGCTTTCAGGGGGGGCTCCTGACAAGTCAGGGGGAAGCAAGGCAGGAACACTGGCGCCATTTTGGCGAGCGTCTGGCATTCTGCCGGGAGTTGGAGATTCCGGTGCTGGTGATCGCAGGAGACACATTTGGGCCGCTCTCTCCGCAGGATCTGGGGCAGCTCAGCACAAGTCTCTCCGCGGCGGCCCGGCAGGCGGGTGAGAGTGGCGTGCGGCTGGCGCTTGAATTTGATGCGCGGGCGAGCTTTCCCAACAACCTGCAGTCAGCCGTGGCACTGGTCGAGGATGTGGGGCACCCGGGGCTGGGAGTCTGTCTCGACTGGCATCACTTCACCGTCGGCCCGAGCAAGGCGCTCGATCTCTGGCTGCTCACGCCCGAGAACCTCGCCCATGTGCAGCTCTCTGATATCATCGATGTGCCCCGCGAGATGGCCAGCGATGCCGACCGGATTCTGCCGGGGGAGGGCTGTTCGCCGCCGCAGGAACTGGTCACCCGGCTGGCCGAGATCGGCTACTCTGGCGGCGTGAGCGTGGAGCTGATGAATCCGGCCCTCTGGCGGGTGCCGCCGCGGCAATTTGGCGAGATTGCCATGACGGCGCTGCGGCGGGTGCTGGGCCAGGCCACCATGGATGGGTGAGGGCGGCTCGCCGGAACGGGCTGGCACCAGGTTTGCGTCGGTCCCTTGGGGCGTCCTCATGAGTGGGCTTGTAGCGGTGGACGGAAAGAGGAGTGTCGCCACCAGAATCTGGTGGTTAGACAACCTGCGGATCGCGGCCATCGTGGCGGTTGTCGCGGGCCATGTGTGCGTATGGCCGGAAGGGAGTGTGAGCCTTCCTGCGTATGTCGCGAATGCGCTCAGGAGCCTCTTCACCGTCTGCGTTCCCCTCTTTGTGATGATCAGCGGCGCGCTGACGATCGGCCCGTCGGCCACTCTCGATTCCCGGTTGGCTCGGCGGGCGCGAGGATTGCTGGTGCTGCTTGCGTTCTGGGGCCTTGTCTACATCGGATATGCCCACTGTGTGCACAAGGCCTACAACATCAAGGGAGTTGTGGCCAGTTTTGTGTTGAGTGTTACTCCTGGCTCGTTCCACCTCTGGTTTCTCTATCTCATCATCGGGCTCTACCTGGTGACTCCCGCCATCAGTTTCCTGTTTCCGCAGTACTCTCCCAGGGCGTGGCTCGCTTTCTGTCTCGGGATGGCCGCCTGTTTTTTTCAGGTAGGAATTGGGCCGACGGAAGCCACCAGAGAGTTTTCGCTTGTGCATCTCGATTCGCCCCTTCCGTGGCTCACGGTTTGGGTGCCGTTTGTGCCGTACTCCATCATGGGGCGCCTCGTTTTCGACGCGGGCATTCCAAAAACTAATGCAGTAGTAGGCTGGCTGCTGGCCATCACATCCGCCGCCGCATGCTGGTGCGTCGTCACTGAAACACGCGGCTATACGTCGTTGCCAATATTTTTCCTGTCGACATCGTTGTTCGCCCTCGGGAAATGTTTGTGGACGAGTCCAGTCTTCGGGGCAGCGGCGACCACGGCTGTTTCCCAGAGTGTTTTTGGCATCTACCTGATCCACAATCTTTTTCGCAACATGTTTCGCGATGCCGGTGGGCTGGAGGTCATCGCCGATGTTGCCGACGGCAGGCCAGTTGTTACCGCCCTGCTCAATTTCGGCGTTGTCGCGGCGATTCTGCTTGCCTCGTTCCTAGTCACAAGAGCTCTCCAGCAGCAGGCCTTCTGCCGCCGGCTGGTTTCCTGATCCAGGGGGCCGCCGCCCGAGCCTTCGTAGTTCTTCCCGATCGACTCAACCAACGACAGGCTCGCCACAATGGCTCGTTACCAGCGGCGTTGTCTCCGGCTCGCCGGAACGGGCTGGCATTGCCTAGAATGCGAGAGGTTGATCTCCCCGGTTGCGTCCGTAGGTCTCTCCAGCCCAAGTGCCATCCCGGCATGACACGGCATGAAAGGCACAGCACCGATGAAACGCCTCGCTTCGCGATCTCTACGCCGGCTGCCGCTGCTGGCGGCGCTTGTCTGTTTCATCGCCGTTGCCACGGCTGGCCGGCCGGCTGTCGCCTTCCATGGCTGGCGTCACGGCGGCTGGGGGTACGGCGGTTGGGGGCACCGGGGATTTGGCTGGGGAGGCTTCGGTGGCCCAGCCTTCGGCTGGAGGCGGCCTGGCTTTGGCTTCGGCGGACCAGCGTGTTGGGGACGACCCGGCTTCGGTTGGGGCGGACCAGCGTTTGGTTGGGGCGGGCCCGGCTTCGGCTTTGGCGGCCCGCGCTTTGGTTTTGGTGGTTGGGCAGGAGCCTCTCGGTTCGCCTCCACCAATAATTTTTTCCTGGGTGGCCCCGGGCTCATTATCGATAACGGTTTTGGTGGGCTGTGGCCCGGGTTTGGTGGCGGCTGGTGTGGCCCGGGAGTTGGGTTTGGTGGCTACGGCTACCCCTATGCCTGTCCGCCGATCATCCTGCCCCCCGGTGGTTGGTTGCCCGGGGGCTTTGCGCCTGTATTCGGACCAGCAGGCGTGCTTCCCTACATGCGCTTCGGCGCTGCCGGAGGGCCGCTGCAGGCTCTGCCCGGCCGGTTGCCACTGGTGGGTGGGGGCTCGGCTCCGCTGCCTCTGGCGCCCGCTGCTGGGTTGGCAGCCGGCGGCGCTGCTCTGCCCGCCGGTGGGATGCCGCCTGCCTTCCCGCGGCCTGCCTTCGGCATCGGTTTGTTTGAGGAGCGTGCTGCGCCGCAGATTGCCGTTCGTTCCAGTTCTCCCCAAGCCCGGCTGCGGGCCGCCCGCTGCGTAGCCACTGGCGATCGACACCTGCGGGCAGCGGTTGGGGATCGGCCGCAGGTGTGGAAGGCGCTGCAGGCCTACCGGCAGGCCCACCAGATCGCCCCCGATCAGCCCGACACCCTCCTGCGGCAGGCGATTGCCCTGACGGCGCTGGAGAAGCCTGACGAAGTGGCCCGCGTGTTCAAGCGGCTGGCAGCGATCGACAGCCGACTGGCCGATTCTGTGGCTGGGGGCCCACCTGCGGATGCCGCGGCCGGGCTGGTGCCGGAGGCGGTGTTTGGGGATCGGCCCGCGGGAGCTCCGTCGCCAGGTTCCCTTCGCAGCACAGCGCTGCTGGGGAAAATTTTCTCGGCGGGAGCCGGGGCAGAGCCGGTGGATGGTCAGCCTCTGGACGCCAAGCACAACTGGATCGCCTGCCGCTGGGCCGGGCGCGATGGCCAACCGCTCTGGGCGGTGGCTAGAAAATAGCCCTTGTCTGTTCCTTTTCCGACAGGCGACAGCGACCTGCCAAAACGCCCTGCCTGGTGTTTTGACAGGCCTTTTCATGGTCGACGAGCATCGCAGCGAGCGATGCGGTACTGTGTCCACAGACTGACTTGCCCCGTCACCTTCCGCCAACTCCCGCATGAACAGCACTTCCCGCCCTGTGATTGAACAGATCGACCTCGCCGCCCCCGGAGGCCGCCAGCGGCTGGAGGCACTGCGGAACATGCTCGCCTCTCAGGGCGACATGGTCAGCCCGGCCGGGCTGAAGCGTACGGTCGAGGTGTTTGGCCAGCCCCTGACGCCCCGTCAGGTGGTGGAGAAAATCTGTGCCGATGTCCGCCAGCAGGGGCTCGAGGCCCTCATCGACTACACCCGGCGGATCGACGGCTCAAGCCTCTCCGCCGAGACGCTCTTTGTGCCTGCCGCAGCGCTTCTGGCGGCGCATCGCGCGGTCGATGCCAGCTTTCTGGCGGCCGTGCGCCGGATCAGGGCTCGGGTGGAGCGGTTTCAACGCGCGCTTGTGCCACAGGATGTGGAGGTGAAGCTGGCGGGGGGCGGATCGCTGCGACAGCGGTATCTGCCGCTCGACCGGATCGGCGTGTGCGTGCCGGGAGGTGCCGCAGCCTATCCCTCCACGCTGCTGATGACCGTGGTGCCAGCTTTGGTGGCGGGCGTGCGCGAGATTGTCGTGGTGGCTCCCCCCACCTCCTTCGGCTCAGAAAACGCGCATGTTCTGGCCACCTGCCAGGAACTCGGCGTGACGCAGGTGGTGCGGGCCGGCGGTGCACAGGCCGTGGCGGCTCTGGCGTATGGCGTGGCCGGTCTGCCGCGGGTCGACAAGATCGTCGGCCCGGGCAATCTCTTTGTGGCGCTGGCCAAGCAGCATGTCTTCGGCACCGTATCGATCGATTCGATCGCCGGCCCCAGCGAGATTGCGATCGTCGCTGATGCGACGGGGCATTCTGAATTCATCGCCGCCGACATGCTCGCTCAGGCGGAGCACTCTCCCGGCTCGGCAATCCTGCTGACCGCCTCGAAGCCGCTGGCAGATCGGGTGGCCCTGGCACTGGGGCGCCGGCTGGAAGTGCTTGAGCGCAGTGGCCTCACCCGCGATAGCCTGGAGCGCTTCGGCGCCATTGTGCTGACCCGCGATGATGCCGAATCTGCCCGATTGGCGGACGAACTGGCCACCGAACATCTCTCCATCGATACGGCCGATCCTGAGGCGACGCTGGCGACCATCCGCCATGCCGGCGCCGTGTTTCTGGGCCCTTGGAGCCCCGTTGCGGCAGGCGATTACGCCGCCGGCCCCTCGCACGTGCTCCCTACCGGAGGCACAGCCCGGTTTGCGGCAGGACTTTCGGCCACCGATTTTGTGCGCGGGGGAAGTGTCATTCATCTGGCCCGAGCCGATCTGGAAGAGATCGCCTCCGACATCGCTACGCTCGCCGATACCGAAGGGCTGACGGCCCATCGCCGCAGCGTGGAGGCTCGGGTGGAGCACGAAGAGGGGAAGGGCAGGGCATGAAGACGAAGAGATCATGTTTGAGATGGTTGGGAGCCTGGAGCGCTGTCATGCTGCTCGCCTGTGGCATCGCGACGGCCGCTGAAGCGGTTCCCGACTGGTCGCAGTGGCGCGGTCCCGATGGGCAGGGGCATGCTCCCGAGGCCACGAATCTGCCGCTGGTGTGGAGTGAAACGGAGAACATCCGCTGGAAAACGCTGCTCCCGGGCCGGGCCTGGTCGTCGCCGGTGTTGGCCGGGGGCCGGCTCTGGCTGACAACGGCGGTCGAGACGCCCCTCTCGGAGGAGGAGAAGCAGGCACGGCTGGCAGAACTCAAAAGCAGTTCTGTGCCGCTGAGCGTGTCGGGGCCGGTGAGCCTGCGGGCCCTCTGTGTCGAGGCAGAGACTGGGAAACTGCTCCACGACATTGAATGCCTGCGGGTGGAGAAGCCCGCTCCGATCCATGCGCTCAACTCCCACGCCTCCCCCTCACCGGTGATTCTCGGCACGCGGCTCTACTGCCACTACGGCACCAATGGCACCGCCTGCATCGACACCGCCACTGCCGCACTGCTGTGGACCCAAACCGATCAGCACATCAACCACGAAAATGGCCCTGGCAGCACGCCGATCCTGTTTCGCGACCGGCTCATTTTCCATTGCGACGGCAGCGACAGGCAATACATCGTGGCCCTCGACACCGCCACCGGAAACGTGGTTTGGCGCACTGACCGCAGCGGCGAACTCAACGCCGATCCGCAGCTGAAGAAGGCCTATGGCACTCCGGTGCTGACGGAGCTTGAGGGACAGATCGTGCTGCTTTCTCCCGCCGCCAACTGGCTCTACGCCTACGACCCGCTCGATGGCCGCGAGCTCTGGAAGATCGCCTACGGAGTGCTCGGGTTTTCCATCGTGCCGCGCCCCGTGGTTGGCCATGGCATGGTCTATCTCAGCACCAGCTTCATGCAGCCGGAACTTCTGGCTGTGAAGCTGCCCCATGGCAACGCCGCGGCAGAGATCGCCTGGCGCGTGAAGAAGAGCGTGCCGACGATGCCTTCGCCGCTGTTGGTGGGGCAGGAGATCTATATCGTCAGTGACAAGGGGGTTGCCACCTGCCTCGACGCCGTCACTGGCGATGTTCGCTGGAGCGAACGGCTGGGCGGCAATTTCTGTTCCTCGCCGCTGCTGGCCGATGGCCGGATCTATGTTGGGAACCGGGAGGGGGAGACGTTTGTGGTTGCGCCTGGCACAAGCTTCAACCTGCTGGCGACCAACCGACTGGAGGGAGAGATCATGGCCTCCCCCGTCGCCGTGCCCGGCACGCTCTATCTGCGGACCGATCAGGCCCTCTATCGGATCGAGAAGCCAGCGGCCGGACGGTGACACCGCGTATTGCGCCTTCCGTGGTGCATCGGCTGCGGGACGGCACTGGTTTCGTCACTTGTCCGCAGCCGATCGGTGCTCACAAAAAGTTCGCCGATCCCTCCGCCTTACGTCGCCCTTGCTTTAGCGATGTTTCACGAGCAAAACTCCAGCAAACACGAGCAATGCTCCCAGCAGCCGGGCGGGAGTGAGGCTCTGCTGGGGCAGGTTGAGGGCGCCGAAATGGTCGAGCAGCAGGGAGCAGATCAGCTGTCCTCCCACCACCGCCGCGATGAATGTTGCCGCCCCCAGCTTGGGCGTCAGCGCCGCTCCGGAGAGCACGATCAGCGCCCCCAGCGGTCCGCCAATCCAGTTCCACCAGGGGGCCCCCCGGATCGCGGCCAGCGCCGGCGGGGCTGGTCGCAACAGCGCCATCACGATCAGGGCGGTGGCGATCGTGCCGAGGATCGAGAAGAAGGCGGCATACCGGGGGTCGTGCAGGCTCATCCGGAGCCCCGCATTGGCGGAGGCCTGCAGGGCAATGCACGCCCCGGCCCCCATCGCCAGCACCAACCACACGATATCCATCGGCTTGTGAGTCCTTTCGCCAAGCGGGCAGAAACGGGCCGAGCCTGCCCACAACCCGGTATCTTCCAGTTCTGACGGTTGTACAGGTCCTGACGTCGCCGCCCAACACCCAAGTCGAAAGCGTCAGCCGTAAGCTAAACTTTCCCTGTGTTGTTCCGCCCGAATCCCCGCCAGTTGCCCCCCATGATTCCAGACGCCTCACGAGCTGCCGCCGACCTCCGGGCTGCCGCCCTCGTCCGCCCTGCCATTGCTGCCTTGGCGGGATACGTTCCCGGGGAACAGCCGCAGGGGGGCTCATGGATCAAGCTCAACACCAACGAAAATCCCTATGCTCCGTCCCCCGCGGTAGCCCAGGCGATTCTCGCCGCCAGCACCGGCCGCACGTTGGCAAAGTATCCCGATCCGGCCGCCACCGCGTTTCGCGAGCGGGCGGCGGCGATTCTCGGAGTTGAACCCGACTGGATCCTCTGCGGCAACGGCAGCGACGACCTGCTCACGATTCTGGTGCGCACGTTTGTGGGCGCCGGTGAATGCCTGCGGATGCCCTATCCCAGCTACATCCTCTATCGCACGCTGGCGGGCATTCAGGGATCGGCCGTCGAGGAGTTTCATTTTTCCCGCGACTGGTCGCTCGGTGCGGGGTTTGCCTCGCCCCTCTCCCCACGCGGCGAGCCGGTCAAGCTGGCCATCATCGCCAATCCCAACAGTCCCTCCGGCACGCTCCTCTCGCCGGCGACGGTGCGGGAGATTGGAGCCTCTCTTTCCTGTGCGCTGGTGGTCGATGAGGCCTATGGTGATTTCGCCTCAACCAACTGCCTCGGGCTGGTGCGGGAGAATGAGCGGGTGATCGTCACCCGCTCATTCAGCAAGTCGTATGCGCTGGCGGGGCTGCGGTTTGGGTTTGCCGTGGCGCAGCCGCATATCATCCGGCAGTTGGAGAAGGTGAAGGATTCGTACAACTGCGATGCCCTCTCGATCGCTGCCGCCACCGCCGCCATTGGCGATCAAGCCTGGCTGGAGCAGAACAGGGCTCTGATCCTGGCCACCCGCCAGCGGCTGGCGAAAGGGATGCGGAAGCTGGGATTCGACGCCCAGGAGAGCGAAGCCAACTTTGTCTGGTGCACCCATCCGACCCGGCCCCACCGGGCCGATTACGAAGCCCTCAAGCAGCGCGGAATTCTCATCCGTTTCATGCACTACGCCGGCTGGGGCGATGGCCTGCGGATCACCGTCGGCACCGACGAGGAGATCGATGCCTTTCTGACGGGGATGGAAGCGATCTGTCAGCAGACGCCGCACCCGAAATAACAATCTCCGTTTCCCCCTGTCACTCTCCGCCCGTTTCCCTGGAACTGTCCGCCATGAACCGCACTGCCACCGTCTCCCGCACCACCACCGAAACAAGCATCCGCCTCACGATCAACCTCGATGGCAGCGGGCAGGCCGACATTGCCACCGGGCTGGGATTCTTCGATCACATGCTGACGCTGCTGGCGGGGCATTCGCTGATCGATCTGGCGATCCGCTGCGATGGGGATCTGCACGTCGACGGCCACCACACCGTGGAGGATGTGGGGCGGGCGCTGGGGCAGGCGGTGCGCGAGGCGCTCGGTGAGCGCCGGGGTATCCGCCGCTACGGCCATGCCATCATCCCCATGGACGAATCACTTGCCACGGTGGCGGTTGATCTGGGCGGCCGGGCGGCCACCGTCTTCGCGGTGGAGTTTCCCGTGCCGGTGATCGGCACGTTCGACGTGCAACTGGTGGAGGTGTTTTGGGAGAGCTTTGCCTCCACAGCCGGCGCGAATTTCCACGCCATCCTCCACCACGGCCGCAATGCCCACCACATCTCCGAGGCGGTCTTCAAGGCCGCGGCCCGCGCTCTGCGAATGGCGGTGGAGAGCGATCCACGCCAGCCCAATGTGCCGAGCACCAAGGGCTCGCTGACAGTGTGACGCGGCGGTGAGCCGGTGCAGCCGAACTCACTCGTGGCCAGCTAGTCGTTGACGAACGTCTCGAGAAACCGGGCCAGCCGGTGGAAGTCGCAGTTGCGTTCCACATACCGCACCACCGTCACGAGCGTGTTGGGATCGACCAGCTCCTCAAACGGCACATAGTTGAGGTCGAGTTG
>CAISJI010000095.1 GCA_903885565.1 uncultured Planctomycetaceae bacterium | reverse complement strand
GCTCCTCCTGAGACTGCCGCTTGCCGCGGCCCATCAGAAACAGATCCCACAGCTCCCGCATCCGCACGGCGTAATCGTCTGAAGCGAGCAGCCGATCGACCAGCGTGCTACGACGCGAGCCAGCCGGCTGAGCCAGAAATTCGTCCACTTCAGCCGCCGTGGGGATTCTCCCGGCGAGATCGAGGTAGAGGCGGCGGCACCATGTTCGGTCGTCGATGGGCGGAGCGGGCTCGACGCCGCGGGCGGCCCAGCCTTCTGCGACAAAAAAATCGATCGCGTCGGTCATCGACGCAAACTGTCGTGGAGGTTCGAAGCGGGCCGAGGGGGCCAGCGGCGGTTCACTCTGGACGGCGAGGGCGGCGATCCATTCCCGGATGACTTCCTGCTCAGCCGCCGTGAGCTGCTTCTCTGGCGGCATGTGCTGGTCGGCGTCGGCCGCAAGATTCTGCCACAGGCGGCTCGCCTCCGGGTGGCCCGGCACCACCACCACGCCGTCGTCCCCCCCCTTGAGCACCGCCGCGGGAGTATCGAGCTCCAGCCCGCCATGCTGATCGATCGGCCCGTGGCACTTCACGCACTGCAGATCGAGCAGCGGCTGCACCTTGGCTGACCAGAGCGCCGCCGGATCGGCCCCGCGTGCCGCGTCGGCAATCAGGAGCGCCAGCAGCACAAAGAACGGGATTGCGCGGCGAAGGTGCATCGGCTCTCGGGCGGGCCATGGAGGGCGGAACATCGCTAAGCCGAATTATAGACTCAAGAAAAAGGTGCCAGCCACGAAAATGAGGGAAGATAGATAAAGGCCGGCTGCCCAGACTGCCCAAATTTGGTGGCTGGCGCCTTTTTCATAGGTGTGGGCTCAGAAATCGCCGATCACCTTCCCATCGTCGCGATCGGCCAGCCGCTTGAGCGTGGTCAGATCGAGTGAGTCGGAGAGCGACCGAACCGAACCGTCCCCCAACAGGGCATTCGCCGCGCCGGGATGGGCTGATTGGATCGGCGTGTTGTTGCCCAACTGACCACCGACATAACAAACATCCGCCAGGCTGGCATCCTTCGTGATCGGATGCCGGATCGTGGTGAGGTTCCAAAGTCTGGGATCATTCGGGTAGTTGCTCGAAAGGCTCAGCGAAAACGGGCCGGCACTGCGGGCGTCGCGGGTTCCATCGGGGAGCTTGGTCCCGTCAGAGAGTGTGCAGTAATCAGACTGCTCGCCGAGGAGGATTGTCTTGGTGGTGCCATCGGTGACCTGCGCGAGCCTGACACCCTTCATGGGTGGCATCAGTCCGCCGTAGGAAACGATCCCGCCGCCGTTGAAGCTGTGAACCTCGAAGGCCGTCGAGTGATCGACGCTGCCGGTGATGCCGACATAGCTCGGCACGAAGAAGGTGACCCCCTGCCCCGCCACGTCGCCACCGCTCACCATGCTCGGCAGAGAACTCGACGGACAGACACCGATGCTCATTTTAAACTGATAGAGCACCTGCCGGTTGTAGCCATTGGCGGAGTAGTCGTCACCGATCCAGCCGGTGGAGTTGTACTGTGTGCCGGACGCTCTGCCTGTTTTGTCGAACCGGTCATAGAGAGAGGTCTCCTCCAGGAATGGCAGCAGAATGATCCACCAAGAGTGGCCGTAGAAATAGGCGGTCGGGCATTTGACCCCTCCCGGAGGAAACGCCTTCTTCGCCGACTCATGCCCCAACAAGCCCAGCCCAACCTGCTTGAGGTTGTTGAGGCACTGCACCTTCCGGGCCGCCTCGCG
>CAISJI010000094.1 GCA_903885565.1 uncultured Planctomycetaceae bacterium | reverse complement strand
CATCAGCAGGCCGGTCGCCCGGCCGCGCCGCTCCTCGGGAAACACGTCCGCCACGATGGCATACGACAAACCCCCCAACACTCCGCCAAAGGCCCCCGTCAGGCAGCGGGCCGCGACCAGCAGCTGGTAACTCGGCGCCAAGCCGCAGGCCAGGGTGCCCAGCAGCAGGCCGGCTGAAAGCGCCATGTAGGCCGACCTGCGTCCCACGCGGTCGAGCACCGCCGCAGCCGCAATGCCGGCGCACCCCGCCGCGAACGTGTAGGCCGAGACAACCCAGCTGAACTGCACGGTGTCGATGCCGAGGGTGTCGAACAGAAGCGGCCCGAGGGGCATCACGATCATGAAATCGACGGTGCTGATGAACTGCATCGCCGCGAGTGTGAACAGGATCAGCCCCGCGCGGTCCCCGCCACTCCCTGCCGCGATGGCTGGCTCGGCGGAGGGAAGTGGGGCCACAGTGCTGCTCGCTTTTTCTGCCGCGCCGCCTGACAGGCCGCGCGGATCAATTTTATGCTCGCGTAGAATACGAAAGATTGCCGAAGCCGACACGCTGACACAGAACATGAACGCCTGTGCATTACGCGAAAATCACTGAGCATCCAATGTCCAAGCAACTGATGCAATCCGATCCCGGCGTGATGATGGGGAAGCCGGTCGTACGGGGCACCCGGATCACCGTTGAAGCAATCCTCCGCAAACTGTCCAGCGGCGAGCCGATTGAGCAGGTGCTTGATTCACACCCGCGGTTGACGCGTGAGGCTGTGCTGGCTGCCCTTGAATACGCGGCCGATGCCATGGCGCACGAGACGGTTCATTCCGTCGGCGATCCGGAAGAGGGATGAGGTTCATCGCTGATGAGGGGGTTGATAAGGCCATCGTCGAAGCCCTTCGCGGCAACGGACGGGATGTCCGCTGGGTTGCTGAAGAACTCCCGGGAGCACAAGACGACGCGATTCTCGACGCTGCGGCCAGTAGGGCGGCACCGCAGCCGAAAGAATTGCAGGCTCGCATATCCTTCGACATCACCCCGGAGCGTTTTTTGCCATGATCGTCACCCTCAAGGCAGTCATCCACGATGGGAAGGTCGAGCTAGCGGAACCGGCAACTCTGCCAGAAGGAGCCAAGGTTCTCGTGACAGTGCTCCCCGATGAGGGCTCCGACTTTTGGCTTGATGCCAGCCAGAAGTCACTCGCCGAAATATGGGACAACCCCGAGGACGATGGATATGCCGAGCTTCTCTGACGGGCCTGGCACAAAGTTTCGTCACGATTTCAACCGAGCCCCCCGCAGCCACCCGTGCCGCACTGCGGGCGACCGCAGTGCCCATGTCCCCCTCGGCCATCAGGCGGCTGCGAGAGGACCCATTTCTTCGCGCTCGATGGCGGGCTGCCCGAGTGATTGGAGGAGTTCGGAGAGCCGACCCGGCTCAAATCGAGTCGGATCGGTGATTTCGATTCCGATTGGCCGGCCATCTTCGGCGCGGTCAACGATGAGCACGTCGTCGATGCGCTGGCTCGTCGCCACGCGATCCTCCCGCTGCCGAGGCAATCGGAAATGGGCAGCTATGGGCTTTCCGCGCCGAGTCTTGCGCGCCCAAAAATGTCTCCCATGCCGCACCCCCCCGACAGTCGATAGGGTTTGCCGGGGGAGGGTGTG
>CAISJI010000093.1 GCA_903885565.1 uncultured Planctomycetaceae bacterium | reverse complement strand
GTCTCGGCCGCCAAACAGGAGCGCTTCGCCCGTACCTGCAGCGGTGCGGGCCGTCGCCCGACTGGCATTGAGTTTTCCCAAGGGCAGAGATTTCGGCAACGATTCGTTGCCGACCCCGATGGTGAACGACAGGCTGCCGGAAGTCTCTCCCTGTCGCCCCACCTCCACTTCATATCGGGCCTCATCGGCCACGGGGGGAAACGGGATGATACCGACAGCCCCCTCGCCCACCTCCCCAGACACCGCCAGCCGAGCAATCGCCGCCTCGAATTCGCCGATCGACATTGGCACATGTCGGCCACCGCCGGTGGCCGCTCCAGAGATTGCGACCGTCGGGTCGATATCGGCGAGTCGGCCGGGCGGCACGAGAACGCGCATGAACCGTAGCGGTTCGGGAGGCGCGTCGGGTGGGCTGGGGAGATCGGGCTGCCCCCACGCTGTGTGTGAGATGGCCAGCAGCAGGCAGCAGAAGATGTGTCCGGCCCTTTTTCTCCAGAGAAAGGCTGTCATGGGAGAAACCGCTCCACGGCAGCGCCGCTGACAGTGGCCGGCGAACCGGTGGAGGCACTGCGATCGCCGCCGATGAGCAGGGATGGTGCCTCGATCAATTGCGTGGAATCCTCAGCCTGCGGCAGACGCGGTACCCGCCGCTGAATTTCGGCTGGTCGCGGCTGGTCCAGGGCGAGGCGTAAACCGGCGGCCAGCAGCATCAGCCCCACTCCAGGCAATGCGGCCTGAATCGCCAGAGGTGCCAGATCGGGAGCGGCGGAAGCCCCCAGTGCGGCTGCGGCAGCCAGCCCAAGAGCCACCGGCACCCGCCGCAAGGCGGGGCGGTAGAGCAGAAGCAATCCCACTCCCACCAGCGGTCCGGAAACCAGCAGCACGACCAGCCAAGATTGAATCAACCACAACCGCTCCGCGCCCGGCGCGCCGACCCCGGAAAACACCGCCCGGCGCTGAGCGAGCGGAATCTCCAGGGGCAAGCCCGGCAGCGGGGCACCCGCCAGCGGCATACCCCCAGCCGTGGCATCCACGCTGCGCATCTCACCTGCCTGGGCGGCGCTGGCCGTCATCCAATCAGCCAACACGCTGCGCGAAACCACAGGCACCCGCTCCAGGCCTCGCGAGCCCCATTCCCAAGTCTGTTGTGCGGTCCAACGGTCAGGCGCTGCCACCACATGCTCGTCGGCGGCCAGACGCACGTCCCAGTAAAATCTCCTCTGCAGCGTGCCGTCGGGAAACAGAGGAGCCGAGAGCTTCACCGAGCCGACGGTGCCGAAGAGTCCCCAGACGCCAGTGCCAGTCGGCCGCGTCGCTTCGATCCGCACCAGCCAAGCTCCCCGCCCGCCGTCAGCGGCGAGAGTGGCAGGGAGATCGAGCACCACCTTGCCGTCGGGTTGCACCGCATCCGGGATCGCCCGACCATCGACCCACACCGCAACACTCTCGGCGTCGGATTGGGGGGCACGCAGCGGCACATATCCCGGCGGAAGTTGCATTCTCAGCCGCCGCCCCGAGCCCGACAGGGCATACGACCAGACATCCTCCTGACGGTCGCGGAGCAGACGGGTTTCCAGCCAGGCGGCCTCAACCACCATATCGCTGGCAAAAGAATGCTGTCTGGCTGCCAGCGCCAGGAGAATCGATTCCTGGGGTTTGACGGCAGTCCAGCTGCGGCTCATTCCGCCGCCGGCCACGGTGGGATCGCGTTTCCACGATTCGCCCCGCACCTCGACAGCCAAGCTCTGCTGGGTGGAGAGGGTCAGCGTCTGGCGGGTCACGCGGGCGCCACGGGGCATGACCAGCGGGAGGTCGAGTTGGGTGGTGGCGTCAGGAGTCACTACGGTTGTGGGCAGGGCGAAACGCAGCCCGATCTCCCCGACTCCGAGCAACGGCACCGGCAGCAGTGCCCGCAGCACCCCGCGCTCGGCAGCGCCTGCAATCGATGTTCCGGTCTGATCGCGGGGCGGACTGTCGTCATCGGCGTTGTCTGCCAAGGTCGCCCCGCCCCCCGGATCGCCAGAGGGAAGCCCTCCGCCACTGGGGAGCGGAAACGGATTGAGCACCTGCCCTCCCTGACGCACCTCGAGCGTGCCGGCCAGAGCGACAGCCTCCGGGACATGCAGATCGATATATTCCAGCGGGACGTGCGCCACCTCAAGCCGGATTGTTTCCTCCACCACGGTGTCGGTTCCATCGACAGAGGCCCCCACGGCCACCGCTGCCTCCACCGAGCGGGCCAGAAAACGGCGCGTGGCCGCAAAGACACCCTCACTCTCATCGAGGCGGTAGAGCAGCAGTCCACGGTCTCCATCTCCCCGCCGAACCGCCGGCGCCACCTGCCTGACAAGCCCCCGCATCTGATCATTATCGGGTAACACTTCAATGTCGCTGTCGGCGGTGACAGCCACCGCGGCGGGCCCCACAATGTCGGCGCGGGGAGTCGGAAGCGACCAGGAGAGTCGCTGGGTTGATCGCTCGATGGCCCGGCTGCCGCGGATGTCGAGCGTGGCATCCCCGGAGAGCGGCTGGAGCAGGGGGATCACCAACTCCCCTCCTTCGCCTGACAGGGCAGCGCTCTCGACAAGGCTGGCCGGCCCCACCTCGTCGATGGCAAAGCCCTCCATGCCAATCACGACACGCGATACCGGCGCCCCGCGCACAGAAACGCGCAGCTTTGCATTCAATGAGAGGCGTGTGGTGCCCACGGAGTAGCGGTATTCCGGTTCGATCACCACCCGGCTCGCGCGGGGCCGAACGCGCAGCGGCAGCGAGGCTGGCTGGGCATCGTAGGCGAAGGCCGCCACAAATCCGGGGCTGCGTGCCGCAGCGGGCGGATCGACACGCCGGTTGGCTCCAGCATCGTCCCACTCGAGCTGCCATTCCCCCTCCACCACGCAGCTGATGCGTCCACGCTGCCGCCATGAAGTCACCCCTTCCACGGCAAATCCACCCGGATCGAATGCGGTGCGGCCCGTGGGATCGACGGGGCGTTCGCAGGAGAGTTCCACAGTCGAGCGCCCCTCGGGCCGCGGCCCAATCTCCACGACAATCAGCTGCCGCGTCGCGTCGCTCCGCCCGGCGCCATCGGCAGCCTCCGGGGGCTCCTCTTGGCCTGCAGCTGACACGAGCACCGCCGGCTCGCGCACGCCCGTGAGCGTGCAGCCAGGAGGCAACCAGATGCGGAGCTGGGTTGTGTCGGGGGAGAGATTCTCCAGCCGGACACTTGCCTCCACAAACGCCATCCGCCCATCAATGCGCACCAAGCTCTCCACCATCGCCTGCGGTGCCGCGCCGCCGGAAGTCAGCCCGCCGGCCCTGTCGCTAACGCGCACCTGCGTGACGCCTGAGAGCCCTTCGCAGGTGATACGGCTGCCTGTGCCATCGGGAGCAGGCGCGATCTGCGGCAACAGATTTCTTGGCTCGATGCTCACGGCGGGATTCGCTCTGGACGATGTCAGTTCCAGCCGGCTGGCGGTGGCCGGCGGGATGTGCACCAGCAACGATTGACTGACCGGAGAGGCATCCACCGCCAGACTTCCCCGCAGCGTGACACTGTGGCGGGCATCCTCGGTGCCGTGGAACCAGCCGCGGTAGCCGGCGTTTCCTCGGGCCTGATCAGGTTCGGCTCCGGGTGGCGTCTGGATGCCCTCCAGCACACAGCGGCCCGCCCCTTCATACTCAGGCGCCGCGGAGAGGATCAGTCGGCCCAACTCCAGAGGAAGTTGCACCCACCCGGCGCGTGTCTGCCGCACCGAGAGCTGCACCGTCACGGCACAGGATCCGCCAACGGCAGCGCTCGTCTCCGGCAACCGGCCAGTCACGACGACCGCTTCGAGGACGGCCTCTGGTTTCACCGGGAGGCTCGGAAGCCCCTCCTTGAGCCGCAACAGATCGACAAAGTCCCGATAGCGAAACCCCGGCACGGGCACCAGACGTCCGCCGTCATCCTGCAGATACAACAGCGGCGGCGCAACTTCGATCACGCGCGGCCCTGACGCTTCAATTGGCTGCGCGACCGCTTCGCCAGACCAGCCCCCCGCCAGCGTCCCGGCCAGAAGCAGACACACGCCGAGGAGGGCAGCCCATGAAAACCGTGGAGCACCGCTGAAAGCGCTGCTGGGCGGGTCGGCCGGTGCAGTCGGGGCGCAGTGGCCCGCGCCGCGCCGTGCGGCCCGCATGCCAGTCTTCCCAGGCTCAATCATGGTGTACTCGTTTCAGGCCGGCGTTGCCCGGGCCGTGCCTCTGAATTGACAGTAGCTTCCTTTCCAGCGTTATGCACGCTTTTCCCGGCCAGTCGGGGTCATCATCGTTGCCACCGGCACAACCGCTCCCTTGGACCGGGGCCCCGGCGTGGCAAGGGGCGGATGGGGACGGGCAGGTTTGCCTGCCGTTGGGCCGTCCGGCGGGCAGGTTCGGTCAGTGGGGATTGGGTGGGAGCAGGCGGCGGAGTTCCTCCAGCACAGCAGGTGTGGCGGCGGCGATAAACGCAGGATCGTCGAGGCAGACCGGCGCCTCACGATCGGCCGCCAGCGTCGCCACGTGCCCGCCTGCCTCGGCCACCAGGAGAAGTCCGGCGGCAACATCCCAGGGAGCGATGCGGCGCACCCAAAACGCATCGAACCGACCGCAGGCGACGTAGGCCAGATTAATAGCAGTGGATCCGGTGCGCCGCATGGCGCTGGCGTGCGGCACCACTGAGAGAAAATCGGCCACCGCCGGCGCCTCGGCTGTCACATGAGGCGGAAAGCCGACTGCCACCACTGCTTCGGCGAGCGTCTGCGTGCTGGCCACGGCAATCGGCTCGCCATTGAGTCGGGCGCCGCCGCCAGCCTCAGCGGTGAAGCACTCGTTCAGCACGGGATCGAAAATGGTGCCGGCCAGAATGTCGTTGCCCCGCGCCAGCGCCACCGAAACGCAATAGGCTGGAATGCCGTGGACATAGTTGGTGGTGCCATCGAGCGGATCGACGATCCACCGCAGTCCCGTGGCGGTCTGCTTCACCAGCGCCTCGGCCTCCGGCAACGACTCCTCCCCGAGAAACCCATGGTCGGGAAACGCCTCCAGAACCAGACGTTTGATCTCCCGTTGCGACGCGAAGTCTGCTTCCGTAACCAGATCCCGCGGCCCCTTGGCCGAAACCTTGAAGCGGCCCACCCAGTCCTGCAGCACGCGGCCCCCTGCCCGGGCAGCGGCCTCACAGACGGCGGAAAAGTGGCTCATGGTGGGATTCCAGGTGGGGTGGGCCGTCGGGGGCGACGGAGATGCGCCGTTGCTCTGGCGAGAGCCTACGGAAAATTCCCGCAGGCTGCCAAACGGCCGGTCCTGCCAGCCCCGCCATTTCTGCCGAGCAAAACTGAAAATGAGCGCAGGCTCCGCCAGTCCCAGCCTGTGGCTGGGCACCACCGGTTACACTACAGCCCGGCATGCCGGAGAGTCGGAGCAAAGGCGCCGGCTAAGAGCCATTCCCAGCGGAAGGCTGCCCAGCGCGCACGTTGCCAGAGAGACTTTCAGAGCATGACACGATCAGGTTCCTCACTACCCACAGCCACAGCGGCAGCCACCGCCATGCCTCCCCTCTGGACGCTTTCCAAGCGCCGCGCCACCTGCGGCGAAGGCGGTGTCTCGCTCGATCTGGGGGCTCCCAGCCACGGGCTGACGGTGCCAGTGGATGGGTCTCAAAAGGCTGCGCCGGCCCACCATCTCCTGGGAATCGATCTGCGGTTGGCCGGGCAGGCGCCCGCTGCCCCCGGGCCGAGCGAACAATGGATCCGGGGGAGCGACTGCACAGCCATCTACGAGCCGAGCGACGAGCGGGCTCTGCGGGCCACCGTCATGTGGCGGCAGTGGCCTGCCCCAACCGCGGGCCAGCCCTCCAGCCTGGGCGTATGGGAGGTGGTCGTCTCAGCGCAGACGGCACTCCTGGAGAGCGATCCGACCCTCGGAGTGGTTTCGCAAATCGCTCGGGCCGGTGAGATGGTGTGGGGCAGATGGCTGCCGGGCGGGATGTCATTCTCAAAAGCGCCCACGCCCGTGCCGGCGCCTGCGCCTGCCGCAGCGGCTGGTCTGCTCGTCCGCACCGGCGCGGGCAGGAGTGTCTTGGTGCTGGCCCACCCCGCGGAACAGCAGCGGGTGGAAGCGGTATCCGCTGCCGATACCTGCCGGGTGACCTGCGCGCTCTTTTCGCTGCCGGTCGAAAAAGGAGTGTTGCTGCGCAGCCGGGTCTTGGCGGCGATCGGGCCGGTCACCGGCGACACCGCGTGGGCCGCAGCGGTGGCCGCCTCATTCGCCGCCTCTCCGCCGGTGCTTTCGACCTAGCCCCTCCACGCCCGGCTTTTTGCGCTGGAGTCTTCAGCCTCCACACGCTACATTGCCCCCATCTTTCCCGTTTTCACGAGCCATGGATCGGCCGAGGGGTGGCTCTTCGTCCGTCTGCTGGCTCCGTCGGTATCTTTCTGCCGCGGTCGCCGCGGCAGAAGGTTCAACGCAGAGGAGATCGCCATGGCAGACCTCGTCTTCGCCTTTGATGCGGCGCTCGATCGGCCGATTCCTGTTCCCCCCGGCGCTCCCGCCGCCGTGGTTGAGGTGGTGGCGACAGCCCCTTGGGAGGCGTTGCAGGTGGCTGTCTCTACAGCCCGCCAGGCCCGGGCAGCGGCGCTGGTTCTCTTTGGTTCCACGCTCGATCCGCTGCGGGCCAGCCCCGCGCAGGCGGCACAGCTGCGCGGGCTGATCACGGGACTCGCCGCAGATGGTTGCCGCACCATCTGGCTGGCCGACGAGGCAGCTGAGTGCGCCAATATTGCGCGGGCTCTGGCCGAACCAGAAAGCCTCTCCTTCGTGACGCCGGTATCGCCCCTGCGGCTGGAGGTGCGCGGGGTGTCGGTTGAAATCTGTTCGGCCCGCGGGCCGGCGTTTGCCGCCACCAGTTCCGGGCACATGCTCCCCTCCTTCGCTTCCGCCCACACCTCACTCCTTCCGGCGCAGCGCCGGTTTGTGATCGGCTGGGACGATGTGTGGCATGGCTTGCATGGCGAGGCAGCGGCGACGCATGGGCTGCATGCGCCACTGCCGGCCAGTCACCATGCCCTCGGCAGTTTCTTCATCTGGGGAACCCGGGCCCTGCAACCGGCCCCCGCCGGCGTGCATCAGATTCCCGCCCTGCAGGCCCGCAGCAGCCGCGAGGCCTCCGCCGGCATGTGCGCGGCAGTCACGCTCACCAACCTCACCACGCCCACGCCCGGCCTGCTCGCCAGCGGTCTGGCCGGTGGCTTCCCGACACTCGCCGGATCGGCAGAGATCCGCAGCGATCTCCGCACCGACTGGCGCGAGGTGCCGACCCACCGCGTGGCCTGGCGCACGCTTTCGATCACTTCGCTGGCCGGCGGCGACGAGGAACTCGCCACCGCGATCTGGAGCGCTCTGGAGGGAATGTCGATCGACGCCCAGGCACCCCTGCAGATCGTGCGCTGCGCGGTCGATTGCGGCGGGAGCATCTCGCGGCGCGTGCATGTAGGCGAGATCTCAGCCGAAACGCTGGCCCGCCTCCGCCAGCTCTACGATCCGCGCTCCTTCCGGGCCTGGTGTCAGGAACTGGAAGCCGATCGCGGGGAGACTCTCGCCGTGCTGGTGCGCAACGCCTCCGCTGCCAAAAGTGGTGAAACCGCCTCCTTTGCCTCGGCTCTGGCCGAACTTGTGCTCGAGTCGGAAACCACCGGCTCCCACCATGCCACCCGCGAGGCGGCCTGGCTGGCGCTTGAGTTGATGGAATCGACCTGACGTTTCTTCCGGCCCACCGCGGCAGTGGGCCCACCGGCGAACATTCTCACAGCGCGTCTGACGCAGACCTTTTCGGAGACTTTTCCCCCATGTTCATCGAACGGATCGACATCGAGCGTTTCGGCGCTCTCAGCGACGTCTCCATCGAGGGCTTGGGCCCCGGGATCGAGGTGCTCCATGGCACGAATGAGACCGGCAAGACATCGCTGCTGGAATTCGTGCGGGGTGTATTTTTCGGGTTTGGCGGGCTGTTCCGCCGGGGCGTTCTCGATCCGCACACCCCCTGCGGCGGCAGCCTGTTGGCCCAGACCGGCGTCGACATGCGGCGGATCCTGATCGAGCGCCGGCACGAGGGGCCCCATCTGCAGCGGCTCTCCCGGACCGACTATGCCGCCGAGAAAGACCTGCCAGTCGCCGACCACCTGACCGTGACCGACGCGCAGGAACCGGCCGGCTCGTCGCTTTTCCTCCGTGACTATATGGGCGATATCGACGAGGGCACGTTCACCGCCGTCATGGCCTTTGGCCTCGACGAACTGCATGAACTGCAAACCCTCGACGCCGAAGGCTGCGGCAGCCGGCTCTACGAACTGGCCAGCGGACTCGACCGCTCGAAGGTGACGACCGTCCTCGATAACATCCGCTCCTCTCTCACCCGGCTCGATTCAGCCGATCCGGAAATCTCGCCGCTGGAATCACTCCGGCAAAAACGCAGCGCCGTGCTGTCGCGGCTGGCTGCCATGCAGGCGCCGGCGATCGCCGCCGGCTCCCTCGGCACGGAACTGGCCCGCATCGATGCCGAGATCGCCGAGCAGACGGCGCACCACACACTGGCGCAGCAGGCCGAAGAACTCCTCCGCAGCACGCTGCCGCTGGAACCGCTGTTTCATGCGAAGAAGCGCGCGGCCGAACGGGTCGCAGCCCTCGAGGCCACGCCGCTGATCCATGCCGACCTCGACGCCTGGCAGTTGGCTGCCAAACGCCGCGACAGTCTGGCCCGGGAGGCCGCCAAGCTGAAGAAGACGCGCAGCCTGCGGGCCCGCGATATGAAGGCCCATGCCCCCGATGCCCTGATCTGGAAGAAGCGGGCAGCGGTGATGGCACTCGGGGAAGAGCAGCCCCGGCTCGATCGCCTCGCCGCCGAAGCATCGCGGGCAACCCTGGCGGCCAAGCAGGCGGCACGGCGGTTCGGCGAGCAGATGGGCACGGCAGGCCTGGTACGGCTGGTGGCCCTCGACCGCCCCGCCATCTCATCCCCCGACGCCCTGGCAGAGATGCTCCTGCCCAGCGGGCTCACCCGCTCGTTCACCTCCTTCAAGGACCGGGCCCGGGAGGTGGCCGCGGCTGGACGCGAGGTGAAGGAGGCGCAGCAGCAAGTTGCCGAAGCCAAAGCGGCCGTAGCCGGCACCCGCAGCGCTCTCAAGGCCACGCCAGCAGGTGGAACAACGATCGCCGCCGCCATTGAGGAAGCCAGCGGCCGGGCCACGCTGCTGCGCAACCGAATCACCGCCGGTGAGCAACTCTCCGAGCTCGATCGGTCGCTCGGCCGGCTGGAAAAAGAGATGGCGACCCATCTGGAGGGGCAGCTGATCCCGGTGGAATGGCTGCTCGGTCTGGGAGCGATGTTCGTGCTCGGCACGGCCCTGCTTCTCTCCGGGCTGTTTCTGCCGGCGGCGGTGACCGGCTCACTCGCCTATGCGATGGCAGCCCTCGGGCTGGCTGGCACCGGGGTTGCCTCGGTGACAACCTGGTCGCTCGATCGGGCCGCCTCGAGCCGGCTGGAGGGGGCACGGCAGCAGTTGGCGATGGTGCGCAAGCAGCGGGAGGAATCGGTCTCCCAGTGCGGACTGATCGACAAGAAAATCGAAGCAGGTCGCGGTCCAGTGGAGCGTTATCCGGGCGAACATGCCGCCAGCTTCAATATTCGGGCGGCCGCCGCGCAAGCGGAGGTGGAGCGGTTGGAGGCGATCGCCGCCCGCGAGGGCTCGCTCCATGTGCTGGCTGATCGCGTGACAGCCGCCGAACAGGAACTCTCCCGCGCCACCGCCAGACGCGCGGCAGCCCGGGGCCGCTGGAAACAGGCGCTGGAGCAACGGTCGCTGCCGACCACGCTGACCCCAGCCGACATCAAACAACTTTCCCGCCACCGCCATACCCTGCTGACGCTCGACGAGGAGCGCAGGCGCGCCTCCGAGGAAGCACGACTGCGCACCGAGGAATTGGCCGCCTTCGGGCACCGCATCGAGCAACTGATGGTGGAATGCGACATGCTGCCCGACGGCACGCCACAGGAACACCTGCAGCAACTGCGCGAGCGGCTGGAACGGGAATCGACCGGCCATCGGCTCCGCGGCAAATTGGCCAGCCGGCTGGAGAGGGCCCGGCAGCGGCATCGGGAGGCGCTGCGCCGCGTGAAGCTGGCCGACCAGCGGGTGCGGGAAATCATTGCCCGCTGGAATGTCGACTCAGAGAAGGAATTCCTGACGCTCGTTGACCGGCGGCCGCTGGTGGAGGAGGCCCGTCTGGAGGCGCTAGGCGCAGAGCAGGCCTGGCTTGAGGCCAGACGCCGCATCGACGGCCTGCCCGATCTGGAACGGTGGCTCGGCGAAGCGCGGCTGGTGACACTGGAGCAGCGACTGGCGGAGGCCCACGTGGCCACGGTGCAGAGTCGCGAGGCAGTCGCCCGCATCCGCAGCCTGCGGCAGGCCGCAGCGGCAAAGGTGGAGTCGGCTGCCAAGGATCATTCCACCGAGGGCATCCAGATGGAACTGGCCGCCATCGAGCAGGAATTGGAGCATCATCTCCACCGCCGCCGGTTGCTGGCGGAGGCGGCGTCGCTTCTGGAGGAGACGCGGAGCAAGTTTGCCCGCGAACACCAACCGGCAGTCCTCCGCGAGGCATCGCGCTGGTTGGTGCGACTCACCGGGGGACACTACACCCGCATCACGACGAGCATCCACGAAGCGCGGCTGGAGGTCCACGACGGCGAAGGCCACCTCTGGAATCCCGATCGGCTCAGCCGGGGCACGCGCGAGCAGGTATTTTTAGCTCTGCGCCTGGCGCTGGTGCAGGATCTGGAACGCCACGGGGTCCATCTGCCGCTGGTGATGGACGATGCGTTGGTGAACTTCGACGACTCCCGCGCTCAGGCGGCAGCCGATGTGCTGCTGGAATTCGTCGCTGATCAACCGCGGCAGCGGCAGTTGCTTGTGCTCACCTGCCACGCCCACGTGGCCCGCATCTTTGCCGAGACAGGGGCATCCGTCCGCTCTTTGAGTGAACCGGGAACCTCCTGGATGCGGCGGCCCGCTCCCAACGTGCCGGTCGCAGAACCGGCGACGGTCGTCGTGCCCCGGCTGCCGGTCGTCCCACCACCGGAGCCAGCCATCGCCTCCGGGCCGGTGCGGGTCATCGTGCGGCAACTCCCCGCCGACACCAGCGTCGCCGACCGGGTTGCGCCTGCGGCGCTTGCAGGCAATCCCTGGGTGCCGCGTGGCAGGTTTGCCTCCCGGCCGCCCCAGGCCGCCCCGCCCGCAGCATCCCGGCACCATCCACCTGCCCAATCAGCCCCGCGACAGGCCCCCAAACCGGTCCGCCCCGCGAGCATGGATGAGGCCGACAAGGTGGCTCAGAAGCCGAAGCGTCCCCGCGGCCCGAAGGCATCATGAATCGCCCAGTCCGCGATTGAATCCCGGAAGTCTGATGGCATGAGGGGCTGAGGATCGCCTACGTGCGGATGACGCCCTGCTGGATGTCGCGCAGGTAGCGTTGGCGCATGTTCGCCAGCAGCAAGCCCAGATAGGCATTGGCGCCGAGCGAGAGGAAGAGCGTCAGCAGGCTGCCGATCAGGAGGCCCCAAGGCCGCTCGGGCGTTGCCCCCGGAAGAGGTGCAGCCGAGAGCGGCAGCGGGGAAAAGGTCTGAGCTGCCGGGGCAGCCGGAGCGATCATCGCCGCCGGTGCCACTCGGGGGCGCCGTGCCGCCTCCTGCACCGAGCGTTCGACTGCCGGGGGCCAGGCATCGGCCACATAAATCTTCACGCGGCGCACATCACGCGAATCAGCCGGCACATCGCTGGTGAACGTGTAGGGAGAGGCACTCCTGACCAGATCGGGTTCGACCCGCAGAATGTAGTCGCCGCCGCCGCCATCGGTCGGAACATAGGCTGCCTCGATCCCCATCAGGAACAGCCCGGCGAGCGAGCAGACGATCTCAAGCAGCATGTCACCATCCTCCAGAAAAAAGCACCGTCACATCGAGCGAACACCGGCCGGGGAATCCCCCAGCCACCGGAAACCGACTCACTTCACAAGGATTTCACCCTCTGGACGACCGTTCGTGCAACTGCCCCGGCTTCTGCCCCCCCGAACTAGCCATTCCGGCCGGGCTGGGCAGCCCTTTTCCGTCCGGTGACCCCTGCCCCATGCTGTCGAGTTCGGTCTGCAGCATCGTCAGGGCGGCCTGCAGAAAGGCGACGGCGATCGGGCCGACAAAAATCCCGATCGGCCCCAGCGCCCCCACGCCGCCGAGCACGCTCAGCAAGGCCAGCAGCGGATGCAGCTTCGACTGGCCATGCAGCACAATCGGTTTGATGATGTTGTCCACCGTCGACACCACACACAGCCCCCACAGGGCCAGCCCTGCCGCGGCCCAGGTGTTTTTCAGGAAGAAGAGCAGATAGAGGCTCGCTCCGCCCCACACCGCCGCCGCTCCGACAAACGGCACCAGGGCGCCGAAGAACGTCAGCAGTGTCAGCAGAAAGACATTCCCCAGACCAGCCACATAAAACCCGAAGCCGGCCAGCACCGCCTGAACGATCGCCGCCAGCAGCGTGGAGCTCACCACCGCCCGGCTGACCTCCTCAAACTCCTCCAGCAGCTGCCACTGATAGTGGGAATCGAGGGGGATCAGCTTCGTCACGGCCGCGAGCATGCGCCGCCCATCGGCCAGAAAATAGAACAGGCTCACTGTCATCACCAGAAGGCCGATGATCAGCTTCACAATCACCACCGGGGCGCCTGCCGCGATCGGCCCCAGCCACTCCTCGGCCAGCTTCTTCACTTCGCCATTGACCGACTCAGCGGTGAGATGCATGCCGGTGGCATCATTCACCTTGCCGACGAGCCCGTCCAGCACGGCGGGGTCGAGCTTGAGGCCGTTGGGCGTGCGCAGCATCGCCACCGCATCCCCACCGGCCCGAGCCACGAGCAGAAACAGCGGCACAAGCACGATCACCAGCACAAACAGCGTGGTGAGCAGCGCCGCGACCCAATCGGGACACGTCAGCCGCTCCCGCAACCAGCGGTGCAGCGGGCCGAAGATAACCACCAGCATCGCCGCCAACAGCAGCGGCAGCAGGAAGCTCGACATCACCCGCAGCGATAACAAGCCGGTGACCGCCACCAATCCCAGGATGACCCCCAACGACACCAGGCGGGCGAGGCGTTTGGGCTGGGCGTCTGGATTGGACGGGCTCTCCACCATCATCGTGTGCTGCACTCCTGACTCTGGAAACGGCTGTGTGGGCCCTCCCACCAAAGGCTCTACGAAACTCTCATTCTACGCATAACCAGCAGTCGGCGCCGACCATTACCTTCGCTCCCGCTGCTGTTGGCGTGGCAGGCTGGCCGGGCGCAGGGTATCCTGCGGCAGGTCGCTGCCTCTGGCTTCCCGGCCGCTTCTGTCCCCTTCTCTCCGCTCTCCGTGGCTCGCATGAACTCTCCTGCCGTTTCGCTCGTGGTGCCGGCACGGAACGAGGCGGGCAACCTTGCCCCCCTGATCGACGAAGTCCGGCGGGTGCTCGACGCTGCGGGGCTCAGGTGGGAACTGTTCGTTGTTGACGACGGTTCAACCGATGGCTCGTGGGAGGAGATCTCCGCGGCGTCCGCAGCAGACCCCAGAGTGCAGGGGATTCGTCAGGGACGGGGCTTGGGCAAGTCGGCGGCGCTGGAAGTCGGCTTTGCCCGCTGCCGCGCGCCCTCGATCGTGATGCTCGATGGCGATGGGCAGGACGATCCGGCAGAAATTCCCGGGATGCTCGCCCGGCTGGCAGAACCGGCGCAGGGGAGGCCGGGGGCTGATCTGGTCAATGGCTGGAAGGTGCGGCGTCTCGACCCCTGGCACAAGACATTTCCCTCGCGCGTGTTCAACTGGCTGGTGGGCTGCCTGACTGGTCTGTGGCTGCACGATCACAACTGCGGCCTCAAAGTCTTTCGGGCGCCGGTCGTCGGGCAGTTGTCGCTGGGGAAAGATATGCACCGCTTCATCCCGGTGCAGGCGGCGGCCCGTGGCTTCCGCGTTGTGGAAGTGCCGGTGCACCACCGCCCCCGCACCCGCGGCCAATCGAAATATGGAATGGCCCGCTTCTTCACCGGCCTGGCCGATCTGATGCGCGTGGCCGTGTTGATGCGCAGAGCCCCACCCCCCGGCCCCAGTGCTCAAGGCCTCGCCGCGATTTCTCCGGCAGCCGGAACCGATCAGTTGGGGGATACTGCCGGGACGCTGCGCCGAAGTATTTACTGGCTTTTGGCTGCCGTGGCCCTCGGCGGCACGCTTGGCCGCATTGGCTCCGTGACGAGCATCGACAAGCTGGCGCTGGAAAAACGGCTCGTCTCTGATGCCGTCGCCGCCGCCACCGCCAAGGCGGCACCTCTGGGGGAGACTGTCGATGCCGGCGTCATCCGGACCGGCGTGGAACAGGGGAAGCGGTTGATGCGACCGTTTCTCTCCGGCAACGACCGCAGCCGGTGGCTGGCGATCCGGGCACTGGTGGAGCGGGGCACGTTTGCGATCGATGACTTGGTCGTTGAACCGGGCTGGGACACCATCGACGCCGTGGCCCACACCGATGCCACGGGGCACCTGCGACTCTATTCGAGCAAACCCCCACTGCTCTCGGTGCTCGGGGCTGGGCCCTACTGGCTGCTCCACCGCCTGACCGGCTGGACGCTCGGCGACCATCCCTTTGAAATGGGCCGGTTGCTGATGGTTCTCTATGGGCTGCTGCCCTTGGGACTGACGATCCTCTGCACATGCCGATTGGTGGAACAGGTCGGCACGACCGACTGGGGCCGGGTTTGGGGGGCGGCGCTGATCGCCTGCGGCACGCTGCTGACAACGTTTGCCGTCGTCTTCACCAATCATCTCCCCGCGGCTGCCTGCACCGCCGGCAGTCTCTGGCTGCTCTTTCGCATCTGCTGCCAGGGGGCGCAGCCAGCGTGGACATTTGCCGCCGCCGGCCTGCTGGCGGGCTTGGCGGCAGCTCTGGAACTGCCCGCTCTGGCTTGGACGCTGGCAGTGCTGGTGCTCTTGGCGACGACCAATTTTCGCCGCACCATCTCGCTGGCTGTTCCGATGACGCTGGTGGTGGGGCTGGCGGCGCTGGGAACCAATTTCGCCGCCCACGGCACGCTGTTTCCTCCCTACGCCCACCGCAGCACCGCTGCGCCCGGTACCGCGATCGCTGGTCGCCAGTCGGCAACGCTGCCGGGGGGCCAACCGGGGGAGTGGAACCCGACCAATTGGTACGACTACCAACTCACGCTCTCCAATGGGAAAGTACTCACCAGCTACTGGCGAAACCCGCAGGCGGCGGTCGACCGGGGGGAGCCATCGGCAGTTCGTTATGCCTGGCACGCGCTGGTCGGCCATCACGGCATCTTTTCGCTGACCCCGGCTTGGCTGCTGGTGATCCCGGGAATCGCGCTGGCCCTTCTCCCCCGCCAACGGCCACGCGAGGAAGAGTCTCTGCCGCGGGGCTTTGGCACTCTCCTGCTGGCGATCGGGCTGGTGAGTTTGGTGGTGGTGGGGTTTTATCTGGCGCGACCCGAGCTCGACCGCAACTACGGCGGCACAACGAGCGGGTTTCGCTGGGCCTTCTGGCTGGCGCCGCTCTGGACTGTCGCGGCGCTGCCGGCGGCCGATCGGCTGGCCACGAGTCCTGCCGGCCGGGGCCTCGGCTGGCTGCTCCTGGCGCTCTCGGTGGTGTCGGTCGCCTATCCCACCTGGAATCCCTGGACGCAGCCCTGGATCGAGCAGTGGATGCTCCATGCGGGCAGCCTGCCGCCGCGATAGCGCTATCGCAGGCCGCTGCTCTGCGCGAGAGCATCCACAGCTGCGGCAGGCCAATACTCTGGCAGAGGTGCCTCGGCGGAGATGGGCGCCTGCGTATCAGGATCGCAGTAGCTGATGCGCCAGGCATGCAAGGCAATCGGGCGCTGGCGGACATCGGTAATATCGGACGGCCCAAAGCATTCCGCAGCAGGCTCCCCATACACGCAATCCCCCACCACCGGCAGCCCGCGTGCCGCCGCCTGCACGCGCAACTGGTGCATGCGCCCCGTCACTGGCTGGAGGGCCACCAGCCATTCCCCGCCGGGCAGGATGCCGAGCAGGCGGGCCCGCGTCCGGGCGTCACGGCCTGCGGTAGCCTCGTCCACCACCTCCACGCGAGGTTCGTCGGCCACCTTCGCCAGCCGGTTGTGCCATTCCACCACTCCACCTGCGTCTGCCGCCGCGAGCCGCATCGCCTCGGCTGATTCGGAAGCGGGGGGGACGAGCAGCGCGATGTAGGTTTTTTCGATGCCGCGCCGCTCAAACTGCCGCGAGAGTTGCCGCGCCGCTCGCGGAGTAGTGGCCATCAGCATGACGCCCGACACCGCCCGATCGAGCCGATGGGGCACGCCCAGATAGGCCCCCGCCGGCAGCAGGCCCCGTAGCCACGCTTCGACCGAGGGGATGCCCGGGGGCGCCTGCGTGGCAAGACCCGCTGGCTTGGCCACAACGGCCACACCCGAGGCTTCGCTCACACGATACGGTTCCAGAGCATGCATGCGAACAGAATAGCAGTCGCAGTGGCAGGCGGCTGCCACCTCCCCGGCTACTTTGGCGTCCGCCGCTGAGGAGTTGCCAGAGAGACATCCACGGCACAGCCGTCGGCCTCATCCCAGTCGTCGTCGGCACTGGCTTCCAGCGGATCGATCCCCTCGCAACATTCCAGATCGTCGGCAAACCCGCAGACGAGCGCCAGCAGGGCGTTTTTCTCGCTGCCGGAAATCTCTGCCGTTTCGTAGCTGCGCAGGATCTCAGGCACCGGATCGGCCGAACTGTCGCACGGCGTCACGACCCCCCGCTCCTGCAGGCTGACATATTCTTCGCACAGCGATACCAACTGCTCGCGTTTCATCGACACCTCCCTGATACCTTTGGCCTGATACCTCTGGGGCCACCCCAGCCGGAACCTCCCCGACAAAGCGCAGCCGCCTCCTCAGGCAGTATGTACGGAAGATGTTTGAATCATGTTCGGAAACGCGCGAATTTCGCCAGTCGCCTGATCGGCGGCGCACTTCTCAGTGGCCGGCCCGCCGCCGGTTCGCCCACCATTCCCAGGCCACCGGAAGGACAGACATCAGCACGATCCCCACCACCACCAGTTCGAAGTTCTGCTTGATGACCGGCACGTTGCCGAAGAAATAGCCGAACATCGTACACAGCACCACCCACACAATTCCCCCGAGAACGTTGTAGTAGAGAAACTGGGGGTAGTTCATGCGCCCCACGCCAGCCACAAACGGAGCAAACGTGCGGATGATCGGCACAAACCTGGCCAGCACGATCGTCTTGCCTCCATGCCGCTCATAGAAGGCCTGCGTCTTCTCCAGATGTTCGTGCTTGAGAAACCAGGCGTTGATCCGAAAGGCCCGGGGGCCAATCCAGCGCCCGATGGCGTAGTTGACCGTGTCGCCGAGGATGGCCGCCACGATCAACAGCGGCAGCATCACGGTGATATTCAGCGAATCGGGATAGAGCGCCGCCATCGCGCCGGCGGCAAACAGCAGCGAGTCGCCCGGAAGGAACGGCATCACCACCAGTCCGGTCTCGCAGAAGATAATGGCAAACAGCAGCACGTAGGTCCACGGCCCCCAGGAATCGATGAGGCCGTGGAGGTGGTCGTCGAGATGCAGAAAGATATCGAGAATGCTGCGGATGGCGTCCATCGGTTCCGTAGGCCTTGGGTGCAGGACGGGATGGCCTGCCGCTCGCTGCGGCAGGCTGCCGCACAGGAAGCGGCCGCCTCACGGTATGCGATCGGCGACCGGTTTGCCACGGGCCCGCGTGGCCCGCCTGCCGGGTGCCAGCCTGGCCGCATTCCCCGCCGCTACTGCTGCCAGACGGCACCGGCAATGATCCAGATACCGAGGCAAAACAGGCTCACAACAAACCAGGCGGCGATTGATTCAAACATGCTGCGGCATCCTCGGTTGGCGACTCCAGCCAACAATAGGTCAGGAAAAGGGCGCCGGCGGAAAAATCTGGCCGCCTGCTCTCCAGCGCCCATCCCGCCCCGCGGTCGCTGGGGGTGCTATCATTTCCGAGACGCTCTTCGATGGAGCGGCGAAAAAAGGCCTGCAGAGCTGGTTTCAGCCGCTGATCGTCTGTTCGGTCAATCGACGGGCCGTGCGTTCCAGATGCCTCGCGAGGACTTCAAAATGCCCCCCTTGAAAGCGGGAGAACTGGCGCCACAATTCTCGGCCATCACGGCCGCCGGCGATCCGTTCAACACGGCTGATTTCCTCGGCAAGCGGGCGCTGGTGATCTTCTTCTATCCCAAAGACAACACCCCGCTGTGCACGCAGGAGGCCTGTGCCTTTCGCGATTCCTACGCGCAGTTTCTGGATGCGGGGGTGGAGGTGGTGGGTATCAGCAGCGATTCGGCGAAGAGCCATCTGGGCTTTGCCGAACGGCATCGGCTCCCTTTCCCCCTGATCAGCGATGCCAATGGCAGCCTGCGCAAGCTCTTCGGCGTTACCAAAACACTCGGGTTTCTCCCCGGCCGGGCCACCTATGTCATCGATCGCGACGGGATCGTGCGGCTCGTCTTCTCCGCCCAACTCGCCTCCCAAGCCCACGTCGATCGGGCGCTCGAGGCGGTGCGGGAGCGACCGCTGCCCGCGCCCCCTGCCCACCCGTAGCCGCACCGGGCGGCCCGCCCAAGAAAGCTCTTCTTTATGCCAGTCTTTGACTACTCCTTCACCGTGCCCGCCCCGCTTCAGGCCGTGCGCGACTTCCACCGCGACACCAGCGCCCTGAAGCGTCTCACTCCCCCTCCCACGATCGTGCAGCTGATCTCGATCGAACCACTGGCCGAGGGATCTGTCTCGCGGTTTGTGTTGTGGGTGGGGCCGCTGCCGCTGCGGTGGACTGCGGTCCACAGAGATGTCACCGAGCGCGGCTTCACCGATGTGCTTGCCGCCGGCCCCGCCGCTGCGTGGGCCCACACGCACCGCTTCACGCCCCTCTCCACGAATCTCACGCGGATCGACGAGCATATTGAGTTTCAGCACAAGTCTGGGCTGTGGGGGCTCGTGACGCGGCTCCTCTTCTCGTGGCCAAATCTCTATTTCATGTTCACCTACCGCAAGCTGGCCACCCGCTGGTTTCTCCGCCGTCGCGGCTGAACAGTTGCCGCTGCCGATGAAGGCAGCCACTAAAAAAAGGCCGGTACGCGGGCTGGAGGAGACAACACGTCTGGCGAGACCGGCGCGTTGCAACGGGGCGGGCGGCTGGTACTCTACATGCTCTTGGCTGGCTTGACAGATTGGGCGAAATGGGGCGGACGGCATCTTTCCTGATCGATCCCGGCTCGCAGTTCGCTGTTGCAGCACCGCTGTGGCGGCGGACTCCGGTCCACCGGTGCCTGAGCACCGCCCCGGTCTGATTTTTCAGAGCGAACCAAACCATCGCGTCAGCGATCGACAGGCGGTTCCCCACACTTTCCCTGCAGAGAGGCCGCTGGCCTCGGGCTGCAAAACTTCAGAAAGGTTTGGAAGTCTCGATGGCACTCCGGAAATTTCCTCCGATCCGTACGATCCTGGGCATTACCGATGATGTCCAGAGCCTGCCGCGAGCAGGTGAATTGGGCGATGCATGGTATGAGGAGTCGACAGGGCAATTGTGGGTGTGGGACGTCGATCACAAGCAGTGGCGCGATCTCCCGCTGTGGCAAAAACATGGCGGCGTCTCGGGTCTGGCCGGCATGGCCACCGCGGCACTGGCTGGCGCAGCAGGGCACAACGGCGCTGATGGCAAGCCGGGCCTCGATGGTCAGCCGGGCGTCGCCGGACCGGTAGGCCCCAAGGGAGAGCCGGGAATCAACGGCAAGGACGGAGCACACGGGAGGGATGGCGCGCCGGGCAAGGATGGCGCAGCAGGACACAACGGCGCTGATGGCAAGCCGGGCCTCGATGGTCAGCCGGGCGTCGCCGGACCGGTAGGCCCCAAGGGAGAGCCAGGAATCAACGGCAAGGACGGGGCACACGGGATGGATGGCGCCCCTGGAAAGGATGGCGTAGCAGGACTCAACGGCGCTGATGGCAAGCCGGGGCTCGATGGCAAGCCGGGGCTCGATGGCAGGAACGGGCTTGATGGCAAGCCGGGTGTCGCCGGATCGGCCGGCACCCGCGGCGAGCCTGGCCCCAGTGGCAAGAACGGCGTCGATGGCAAGAACGGTACCGATGGCAAACTCGGCGACCGTGGAGCGCCCGGCCGCGATGGAGCGCCCGGCAAGAATGGCGTCGACGGCAAGAATGGTCTGCAGGGTCCTCCGGGACCACGGGGACTCGCGGGGAGCGATGGTGCCACTCCCAAGGCGAGCAAGCTGCCGTGGGCCCTTGTGCCTGTGGCAGGATTGCTGGGTGGTTTGGCTGGATCGACCCAGCGGCCGGCTGTGGTGGAAAAGCCGGTGCCGGTCGTGCGTTACGAGGCTCCTGTGCAGCAGTCTGCCCCCCGCCCAGCACCGGTGGAACGGCGGGTGCGGGTCGAGGAGGAACGGATCGTCGTCGATCCCCCGGTAAGGATTCAACCCCCGGTGAAGGTTGAACAGCCGGTCGAAACACGGGTGAAGATCGAGGAGGAGATCGTGAAGGAGGGACCGGTCACGGTCGAGCGCTCGACGGTGGTTGAACAGCAGGGGCGTGAGATTGATGTCGTGCGGGAAGAGCGGGTGGAGGTGGCCGTCAGCGACGAATCGGTGCGGTTGACCACCGGGCTGGGTGACCTGTTCGGCCGGCTCACCACAACCCTCTCGGGGGTGACCGATGTCGCCTCGGCTGAGGCGGCTGCCCCGGCGCTCCGTGAACTCTCAACTGCGGTGAGCAGCCTGCAGGCCTCGGCCAACGCGCTGCCGGCCGAGGGCAAGACCGTGGTGCGAAATCTTGTGGAGCCGAATCTGGTCACGCTCCGCACCATTGCCGATTCTGTGCTGGCACTGCCGGGCGTGGGCGATGTGCTCGGCACGGTCGTGCGGCCAATGATCGACACGCTCTCCGCCATCGGACAGCAGCCATAAAAAAGTCTCTCTTGTAAGCCCAGTGAGACATGCGGAAAACAATCAGGGCCGGCCCGGCCGCGTTGAGTCGCCAGAGCGTGGATCGCTCCAGCAGAATCGCAGTGTCTCGCCGGAGGTTTCCCACACCCGCTTCACGCCGGGCGCATTGTCGGGAAACCGGGGATGAAACGGCG
>CAISJI010000092.1 GCA_903885565.1 uncultured Planctomycetaceae bacterium | reverse complement strand
TTCTCCAGCGAGCATCCCAACGGCGTCCACTTCCTGTTTGGCGATGCCTCGGTACGGCGACTCAACGACGGCATCGACCTGAACGTCTATCAGGCCCTCTGCACCCGCAACGGGGGCGAGGTCGCTTCGGCTCCGGAGTGAGCACTGGCTGTCCGTGGGAAAAAGGCAGCCCTGACCTGTATCCACTCGGGACACCCTGGAAAAAACCAAGCTTTTTCCAGGGTGTCTGCCGCCGCATCCAGCGGCCGATCACTTTTTCCACAGCCTGCCCACTGCTGAGGACAGCAGAACAGACACCGCCCCTGATCTGGACACAGAGCGTTCGCTCGGACCTTCCGGCGGATATCGTGTAATCTAAGCCGGTCATGGAAGCTGCCCTGCCCGCCAGCGGCCGCGGCGCTGCGTCGTGGAGAATCGGCATTTTACCGGATGTTGGGACAATGTATGTCACTCTGACTGGGGCGCGTAACAACGCGGGTGACTTCCTTATTCGGCACAGCGCGCACTCGCTTCTGAATCAAGTGCGGCCTGATCGTCAGGTTCACAACCTCAACTCATGGGAACCTGTCAACGACGCAGAGTTGGCCACGATAAACGCTGCGAAGGCTTTGATCCTCTGTGGCGGTCCTGCGGTTCGGCAGCGAATGGTGTCCCCCTATGATCTACTGCCGCCGACGCTCAGTAGAATCCGGGTGCCGATCGTAACTATGGGTTTAGGGTGGAATCACAAAGACGGTCGGTGGAGCGCCGTCACTGGTACGATTCCAACGCCTGATACCCGATACCTGCTCGCTCGAATCAGGGCTGACGGACTCCGCAACAGTGTGCGCGACATCGAGGCTGCTGTCTTTCTGGGTTGCGCAGGTGTGGATCGTGTCACGGTCACGGGTTGCCCGGTTCTTTTTTTCGACGAGGTTCCGGCAGGCCAACCGGTCGCCGCCAGAGATGCCTCGCGTGTGGTGGTTTCTGCCGGCGTGTTGGGGCGTCGCGAAGGAACCGGTTTTGAGCAGCAATTTCACCGAGTCGTAGAATTCGCGTGCCAGACCTTCGGCTTGGAGAACGTGCTGGTAGCTTTCCACCACGCTCCTTCTGCGAAGGATTATACGGCCGCGTATGGGCCAAGGGCAGCAGTTGCCGACCGCCAGTTGCTGGCCTGGGTCATGGACAGGGGCATAGCCTGGTGCGATATCTCGGGGGCGTCGGAACGCATGATAGAGCTCTATACCAATTGTTCGCTCCATATAGGCTACCGCGTCCATGCGCATCTTCTCTGCACAAACCTCAGGAAGCCGTCAATCTTGCTCGCGGAGGATTCTCGGGGTTTCGGCGCGGGGCGACTTCTCGGGGGGTGGGTTATCCCAGCGATCGAGCCCCTTGCTGCTGCGACGCCGGTCGCCGAGGATGAGCAGGTAGCTTCACCAGGCCTGGAATACATGCTTCGGGAAGCAGTGGATTCGTTTCTCGCCAACGACCTGAGCCTGTTTCGTGCGCCATGGGATCGGGTTTCAGTGCTGAAGACTCGAATGACAGACTTCCTCAAAGCTCTTCCGTGACCTCGGTGCCGGCCTCCCTCATGCTTTGATTTGAATATCGTAACACCTCAAAAAGCTGTTCTATGATAGATCGCGGTGACGTTCAGCCGGTTCAGTTGGGATCTCGGGTGATCGAGCCTCACTCACGTCCATATCTGATTGCTGAAATCGGTGTCAATCACGAGGGCAGCATCGAACGTGCGATGGATCTCATCCGCCTCGCCAAGGAAGGGGGCGCCGATGCCGCCAAGTTTCAGTCGTATAAGGCCGAAAAGCTTGCCGCGCTGACGAGTCCCGCCTATTGGGATCTTCGAGAGGAGCCAACACCATCACAGTTTGAGATGTTCAAAAAATACGACGTGTTCGACAAGGGCGATTATGAACATCTGGCGGCATATTCCCGCGAGATCGGTATTGATTTTCTCAGCACGCCGTTCGATCTGGAAGCGGTTCGATTTCTAGAACCGATCTGTCCTTTTTTCAAGGTGGCATCCGCTGACATCACGAATGTGCCGCTTCTGCGTGCCGTTGGGGAATGTCACAAGCCGGTGGTGATGTCGACAGGTGCCAGCAATCGCGATGAAATAGAAGGCGCGATCCGTATTCTTGAAGAGGCTGGGGCGGCTGATGTGATCGTTATGCATTGTATTCTGAAGTACCCGTGCGACTACCAGTCTGCGAATCTGGCTATGGTGAGTGATCTGAGCCGTCTTTTTCCGGGAAGGCTCATCGGTTATTCCGACCACACCAGGCCAACGCCGGACATGCTCCCGCTGATCGCAGCATGGCTGGCCGGAGCGGCAGTACTGGAGAAGCATTTTACATACGATAAGACTCTTTCCGGGAACGACCACTACCACGCCATGGATGTGTCGGACTGTCGGCGTTTTCGCGAGCAGTGTGAATTTGTGCAATTGCTTTTAGGGCAGTCCAAGAAGGAGGCGTTGGCGGATGAGGCGACGGCTCGGCAGTATGCCCGCCGGACTCTTTTTACCGTTCGGCAGATCAATGCGGGCGAGGTGGTTGCAGGTTGTGATCTGATTGCGCTGCGGGGGGCGACTGGAATTCCGGTGAGCGAATGGGATGACGTTCTTGGGCGAACTGCCGTTCGCACTGTAGGCAAGGCAAGCCCTCTTCTGCGTGAGGACCTTTCGTGAAGGGTTCTCATCCCGGCGCGGGTCCCATGGCGCAGCGGAAATGGTTGTTGTGGCGGATGGCGAACGGGGTGCTGTCCACATGAGCGCAGTCTGTACGCTGGTCATTCCGGCCCGCCGGGACTCCAAAAGACTTCCAGGAAAGAACGTCAGCCTCTTTGCCGGCAGGCCGCTTATCGAGTGGTCACTCGCGCTGTGGTCGCAGTTTGCAGGGGAGGTCGAGATACTCGTTTCGAGCGACGATCTGCGCGTTCAGGATCTGATGTCCGCCTATCCGGCGGCACGGTTTCTACTCCGGCCGCCGGAACTGGCCGGCGATGCGGTAACGCTCGATGAGGTCGCGCAGTACGTCGCGGCTACGCAGATTCTCCCGACGCAGTACCTCGCCCTTGTGCAATGCACCTGTCCGCTCCTCTCCCCAGCCACGGCGCGGAAACTGCTCAACGCAGTCCATTCGAGTGGTGCTGGCAGCATTGTGGCGGCAGTCAGGGCGCACGGGTTTTTCTGGAGTCAGGCGGAGGGCGATTCGGGCGCAGTGCGGTTGTTCGATGAGCGTGTCAACACGCAGTATTCCAAAGGTTTTCTGCTGCGAGAGAGCGGGGCCTTTACCGCCACGAGGATGGAGCACCTCATGCGTACCGGCAGCCGGTTTAGCGATCAACCGCTGTTCATTGAAATTCCACGCGAAGAAAGCCTCGATATCGACGACGGGCTCGATTGGCGCATCGGTGAGGCGATCCAGAGTCGCCGCACGCTCCTGTTCGTCGCCATCTGCAATCGCATAGTCGGTACGGGCCACATCCACCGTTGTCTGGAGATCGCCAAGTGGTTCGCCGATCTCCCACAGCAGTTTCTTGTCTATCAGGGGGATGGTGTTGAGCGTCATATGCTTGAGGCCGAGCATCGTAGCTACCTCTCAGTCGACAAACTCGATCTCCCTGAGTGTCGCGACTCGGTCGTGGTGCTCGACGCGCTTGACGTTGAGGCGGATGTGGTGGCTCGGTTTCAGGCGAACGGGAACACGGTCTTTGTCTTCGAGTCACGGCCGGTTACATCAGCCGACTACACGTTTAATAGCCTCTATCGAACTCTACCGGACGAGCCGACAGATCTTGCGGTCGCGCATGGCCCTTGCTGCGCGGTTACCGGAAAGGTTCTGGCGCCGTGGGAGAACCGCTTTCAGTTTCGCGAAGACATGAGACGCATCGTTGTCTTTTTTGGCGGGACTGATCCTTCGCAGCTTCGCCAACGGGTTGTGCCGCTGATCGATTCGGCTTTTTCGGCCATAGAAATTCAGGTCTTTTCCAACACGATTCGGCGGTGTCAAGATACGGTCCTGCCGTCCGGCAACCGATTGGTGGAACAGCCGATCGGGCCTGATTTCTTCGGCACGGTTGCGGGAGCCGATCTCTTCATAGGGTCGGCAGGACAGACCATGATGCAGGTGGCACACATCGGCGTGCCTTCTGTCATCATTGCACACAGCCGACGCGAGCAGGAGCATATTGTCGGTGAGGTGGCATCCTGCATCACCTACGCCGGCTGCGCCGCAGATGTGCAGGACGCTGACCTCCTGCGGACGATTCAGGCTGCCGCATCCCGGAAATGCCGGAAAGCGGTCAGCGACTTCTGTCGGCATTTCTCGCTGGCTGGTGGAAATGCGTTTGTCGCAGCCAAGATGCGGGAGGTTATCGAGGGGCCACGCCGGTAGGCAGCCCGCGGATGACCCTTATGTCGCGAGGATGTCATCTAAGGCTACGACCCGTGCGCCGGCATCGGCGACCACGCTTTCCGCGGTTGTGGCGACTACATCGACACCAGTCCTGCGCAGGATATCGAAGTACGCCGCAAACGTCGGCGTGTGGTCGACGGAATAGAAGGGCTTCATGCAGTCTGCGGCGGGTCGATCCAATGCCTCAAGGTCGTGGGTAAGTGAGGCGTATGGGTGATCGATACGCAGGATGTCCGGATCGCCCCGTGAGATGACGTCGTCGCGAATCAATCCGCGGCAGTGTTCGTCGAAGTGCCAGAAATGGAGCTGGTTGCGTTGCTCCACGCCAATAAAAACGATCCGCTTTGCCCCCATGATGTACGCGAGGTGGGTTGCCGCCAGCGCGACATTGAGTCGTGTAAGAAGGGTCGGCTGGGCTTTCTCAAGGTGACGTGGCAGCGGCATGCCCAGTTCAAAAGTCACTCGTCGCAAAGCGTTGATGCCGGGGAGTAGGGGAGGCGAAACAGCAGGCCTCATGTGGAGGAGCGTGGCGTTCGGAATCCGTCGGATCGCGAGCATGATTTCGCCAATGTAGGCTGAGAGAAAATAGCGAGTCCGAAGGCGGTAGAAAACCTTGTTGACCCCGATAACGGGCTTCGACTCAAGCTGCCGCAGTTGTTCAGGAGACGCGGCCGCCAACTGAGGCCCGGCCCCAGCAACAAACACGGTGTTTCCAGCATGGGTATCATTCAGATCAGACACGCAAAAAGCTGAGGAATGCATGGTGGAAGCGAAGGGCGCCGGGGTTCGTCCTGAGTCGAATGGGATCCGGAGGATTGTAACTTCCACGAATCCGAGGTCCTGTGAAGCCCCTTTTCCGGCCGTCGTGCTGCCGCAGGCGGTGCGGCCAGCAAAGAACGGGGGCGGTTCCGCCACCGTGCCACCCGGGGCAGAACGAGTCAGGAACCTCGTTCGGCCGGCCGCTTACGATATTCGCGGCGCTGTGTGGCGGGATCGTACGCGGGGTTGGACGTCTCGGGCCGGGGAGCACGGATCCCCTGCTGCCAGGCCCGCAGGGAGGTGGCCAGCCTTTTGGCCAGCGCGGGCTGGGACTGCGACAGATCGTGCGCTTCGCCCGGATCGTCGCGGAGGTTGTAGAGTTCAACCGTGCGGGAGCCGAATTTCTCGATCAGCTTGAATTCGCCCATCCGCACAGCGCTCGAGGGCTCGCCCCGGCCAACGTAACAAGGGAAATGCCAAAACACCGCCGGCCGCTCGAGCGGGCCGGTGTCGGCCAGGATTGGCATCAGATTCTGGCCATCAACGGCAACGTTTTTTGGAAGCTCTGCCCCAGCCAACGCCGCCAGCGTGGGATACCAGTCCATGCTCAGGATCGGCTCGTCGGTGGTGCGACCGGGATGAACAACTCCCGCGCCCCAAGCGACGCAGGGGACCCGCAGGCCCCCTTCATAGAGCGTGCCCTTGCTGCCGTTGAGCGGGAGCGTGTATTCGGGAGTGCCGCCATTGTCGCTGGTGAACACCACCAGCGTGTTCTCAGCCAGCCCCCACGCGGTCAGCCGATCGAGGAGTGTTCCGATCGCCGTGTCGAGCGCCTCGATCGTGGCGGCGTAGGCGGGATCGTCGGCCGAGGTGGTGGCACCCTGCGACTGGCTCTTGAGCTTCCGCTGATATTTTTCCAGCAAGTCCGGCTGGGGATCGAGAGGAGCATGCACATCGTGCGTCGCCAGATAGAGAAAAAAGGGCTGCTGGCGATGCGTTTCGACAAACTCAAGCGCCGCAGATGTCAGTTCGTTGACGAGATAGCGGCCCGCCTCATCCCGATAGGTATTCTGCGCAAATCCCAGATCGCGCGGCTGCTGGTAGACATCAAAGCCCTGCCCGAGGGGAGAGCCGGGGCCGCTGCGGCCGCGACCCAGATTCCACATCCCATAGCAGCCGGTGGCATAGCCCTTTGATTTCAGCAGCGTGGCGATCGTGACGGCCGATTCAGGCAGCGCCGCCTGGCTCGTGGCGGCGATCACCTGATGCGCCGGCTGCCCTGGATCGTGGCGCTCGTCGACCACGGTGTACACGCCATGCCGGGGCGTGTATTGGCCGGTGAGCAGGCAGGCCCGCGTCGGAGCGCAGTTGGGGGCGCTCGCATAGGCCTGCCGAAACACGACCCCCTCCCGCGCGAGGCGGTCGAGCCGGGGCGTTTCCGCAAATCGATTTCCGGCAAACCCGGTGTCGCGCCAGCCGAGATCGTCGGCGAGGATGAAGACCACGTTGGGAGGGCGGCCGGCTGTTTTTGATTGGGATGCTGGCGCAGCGCTGGAGGCAGGTGGGGCGTTGTCAGCGGACGCCTTTCCGCCCGTGCCGCCCCGCTTCTTTCCTTTGGTGCCCCCTTCCGGCTTGCGATTGCCCCCTTTGCCCCCGGGCCCTCTGACTGCAGCGATCTCACGCTCGAGCGTCGCCACAATCTCTGGATGCGCGGCGGCAAGATCGCGCGACTCGGCCGGATCGGCCTGAATGTCGAAGAGCAGCGGAGCCTCGCCCCCCGGCGGCACCACCAGCTTCCAAGGCTCGCTGAAACAGGCGACATCCTTGTTTCCCATCACAAACGGGGGATGCTTTTCCACTCGGCCTGTGGTGAGAGCCGGCCAGAGATTGACGCCGTCGAGCGGTTCGCCGATCCCCGTGGCCACTCCCGCCGCAGCGCAGAGTGTCGGCAGCAGGTCCATCGCCGCCATCAGTTGCCGGCTTACCTGCCCCGCTTTGATCTGCCCCGGCCAGCGGATCGCGGCCGGCACGCGGATGCCCCCTTCAAATGTGCCCCCCTTTTCCCCCCGCAGCGTGCCGTTGGAGGCGCCTTGATTGAGCTGCCCGCCGTTGTCGCCACAGAAGAAGACGAGCGTGTCGTTGCGCAGTCCCTCGGCATCGAGCGTGGCCAGCACCCGCCCAAGGGCCGCATCGAGATGGGTCAGATTGGCCAATAGCAACGGCCGCCGGTCCCGTTTGCTTAAGGTAGGGGCCGAAGGGGGTGGGGCGAGCGGGCCATGGACGGCGTTGAATGCCAGATAGAGCAGAAACGGCTGCTGCTTCTGCCGCCCCCGCACCAACCGGCTCGCCTCGTCGGCAAGGAGATCGGTGGAAAAGCCCTCCTCCCTGATCGGCTGGCCGTTGCGCTGCCAGTCGAGTTGGCCGGTCTCTTTCCGCTCGTGCGTGGTGTAGTCGATGGCGCCGCCGAGGAGGCCATAGAAGGAATCGAAGCCACGGGCCTGGGGAAGATACTGCGGGCCGCTCCGCTGCGAATCCTCCGGGCCGCCGAGATGCCACTTGCCGCACATCCAGGTTTGATAGCCGGCGTCGTGGAAGGCCTGCGGCAGGATTCTGTATTTGAGATCGAGGCCGCTGGAGTTGTTGACACCGGTTCTGGCGGTGGCCAGACCCGTGAGGAGTGCTGCCCGCGTCACGCTGCAGATCGGATTGACCACCATCCGCTCGAGCCGGGCTCCGTCTGCCGCGAGCCGATCGAGATGGGGCGTTTTGACTGCGGGGTTGTTCCAGCCGATGTCACCGTAGCCATGGTCGTCGGTGACGATGATCACGACATTCGGCCGCGGGGCTGCCGGGGCCAGAGGAGCTAGCGTCAGACACCACAGCAGGGCTGCCGGCCCGCTCCACACCAGCCTGCGATTTCCCAGCATGGAAGACTCCGGCTCCTCACTGCGGCCCAGATCCTTACCGCTGCAACGTGAGACCGATGTCATCATTGCCAAGGTCTGGCTCGGTTCCGTCGGGCGGCGGGCCGCCGTCATCGTTGCCGTTGGGGCCCACCGAGTAAACGGTCCACACGCCCTCAAGTTGCTTGAGTTTCAGCGCCGTCTGGGGGCCATCGGCATCGGCCGGAGCTGCAGAACCGGGGGTGCTGTCGGTATTTTTTGTTTTCTGCGGACGAAAACGTCAGCCGCCTCCGGCGCAGGGCAGCCCATCCGGCGAGCTGTTCTCAGCAGCCGCGTTGCCAGCCGGTCGTACAGTTCCGCAAAAGCAGCAGGGTTTCCTGCCGCGAGCGCCTGAGCGAGAGGATCGGCCACCAGCTGCCTCCGTAGGGTGTCCTCCTCAAGGGGACATACCCTGGCCCGATTTGTCTCAATGGCTGTGGAAACGTGTCAGGGATTTCTTTTTCCCCAAAAAGTGAGGAAAGGATCACTCGCAGAAGCCCTTTTCGGCATTCAGCAGTGGCCTGCAGAAAAATCTCAGTGCCCGGCATGAGGAGCCAAAGCGAGCCTTTCCGCCAGCCAGACTTTGATGATCGATTGCCGGGTGACCCCCAGCCGTTCTGCTTCCCGATCGAGGGAGTCGATCATCCAGACTGGAAAATCGACATTCACCCGTCGCTGCTGTCGCAGGGGCCGGCGGGCACCGCTGAGTTCAAGGCTGCTGCTGACATCCCCGCCTGAGTCAAAGGTGCGGTCGAACGAATCAGCCTTCATCTTCTTCGCAGGTTTCATAGATCTCTACCTCCTCAGGACGCGATCGGCGCACCGAAATGATTCGAATGGCTGATCCCCGACACGTGATGATGGCCGACCAGTGTTTGCCATCAATCTTTCCCACCACCAGTAAGCGCGGCTCGTCGAGCGTGCGGGCGGGAATCTCCACCAGCATTTCGTCCTGCCAAATCTCCTGGGCCGCCACGAAATCGATGCCATGTTTGCAGGCGTTGGCGGCGCTTTTGGAAGGATCAAAGACAAACTCCACGGCAGCCTCTCCAGAGCGCCTTTTCAGTATACTTTCTATACCGGATGATTGGGAGGTTGCGTTTCTGGGGCGATCATCGGGCTGGCTGAACGCAAGGCAACCATCCCATGGAGGAGCCACGGCGCTGTGAAAACAGCCTTTAACGCTTCATGCTCAGACCGATGTCGTCGTTGCCGGTGGCCGGCTCGGCTCCCTTGGGGAGCGGGCCGCCGTCGTCGTTGCCGTTGGGGCCGATGGAATAGATGGTCCACTCTCCTGTCGTCTGCAGAAGCCGCAGGGGCTGTGTCGCGGGCTCGCCCAGGAAGGAATCGGCCGGCACCGCTTCAAGCTCTGTGGGCACGAGCTTTTCGAGCGCGTCGGGCAGCGTGCCGGTCTCCAGCCGCTGCCGCGTGGCTGCCAGCAGCACTGTGGCCGCCGCACGCTTGGCGTCAAACCGGTTCTGAGACTCAAGGAAACGGCTCAGACCGGGAGCCACCAGCTGGGCCAGCGTGCCGCCATCGGCTGCGGAAGTTTCGGCTTCCCGGGCCAGGAGCTGCCGAGCGGCCAGACTCTCTGTCGCCGCCGCCTGTTGATATCGTTCAAGGCAGGAGCTGTAGGCGGCCAGTTCATCGGGCAGCACAGAGAGCCGAAAGAGCGGGCCCGCCACCCACTGCGCGTAGAGGGGCGCGGCGGCCTCATCGAGGTCTGCCGCCACTGCCGGCCCGGCAGCTGCCATCTCGGCAAACTGGGCCAGGCCAAACGTTTCCTCCCCCATCAGGATCGTGGTCGGACTCGTTCCGGGAGTGGTGAGCTGGTGGGCCAGTGGACCGGCGAGCAATGGCCGATCGGCTGGACGAGTCAGAGGCAAAACATCGGCCAGCGTGTCGAGCGCGAGACTGTCGATTGCCAGACCGACCGCGCCAGTGAGGAGCACCGGCTTGTCGGTTGCGTGCCGGGCGATGCGCCGCAGCCGCACGATGTCGGCGACCGCTCCCTGCATGTCACCCGTGGCCGCCTCATGTCGGGCAGCCAGCGCCAGGAACCGGGCGCAGAGGCGCAGCACTGTTGTCCTCTCAAGAAACGTATCCATGTCCCCCGCCCGCCACTGCTCGCTGGCGCCGCAGGCTTCCGCATCGGCCGCCTTGCGCAACGCCGCCAGGGCGTCGGCATGGCGGCCGAGCAGTTCGGCTCTGGCTGGAGCGGAGGCGTCGGGGGAAAGGTTGTGGAGCGGTGAGTCGTCGGCAGTGAGCGCGGGATCGTCCTCGAGCAGGCCGGCTGCCTCCAAATAGAGGGGCAGGGCATCGGCTGCGGCAGGAATCGGCACTGGCAGTCGGATACGCAGCCTTGACTGGGCTTCGAGCTGCCGCTGGGCGAGATCGGCCGACGCGGCGTTGTCGATGATCGCCACCGTGCCGAGCGCCACGCTCGCTGCCAGCAGGCTCAAGGCGAGCAGCCCCACCGGCCACCACCCGGCCGCGACCGGTTCTCCAGCCCCCCCGGACCCATGCAGGGCGTCGGCCACGCTCCGCTCGGCAGCCCCCGCGCGGAGGATCCAGAGCCCGCCGCCAATCGCTGCCAGCCAAGCCGACACTCCATACATCCACCAGCCGGGCCGCTGCAGCAACACCAGCGGAGCGACCAGGAGAGCCAGCAGGAGCACCGGCACCGCCAGGGCGAGGGCCAGCAGTACCAACCGCCAGCCGGTGGGGGGGATGCGGGCGGCGGCGGCTGTCAGGGCCGCAGTCCAGAGCAGACAGGCGGCCACAACCGCCAGCCAAAGGCACAAGGAGCCCATGCATTTTGCCTTTCAAGCAGGAAATTCGCCCGGCGGCCGGCGGCCCGAATGCGTATCGCCCGAGACCGCTGAATTCCCTAGGCTATAGGGAACGCTCGCGGGGCCGCAACACGTCGGCCGCGCGAGATGACAATCCGCAAAGAACGCCGGACGAGGAGCCCGCATGTCAGACCAGCCGCAGACCCCCGCCGCCAAGCCGAGTGCCGTCGAACTGAACAAGATCGCCAGCCACTATCTCGCCGGCGACATTGCCCAGGAACTCGTCGACAGCGCCCCCGGCTTCGGCAAGGGAAGCGTTCAACTGCTCAAGAACCATGGCACCTACCAGCAGGATGACCGCGAGCAGCGGAAGGCGAAGGAGGGGGCCAAGAGCACCCGCGAGATTTCGTTTATGGTGCGGACACGCGTTCCTGGCGGCAAGTTGACCGCGGCCCAGCTGCTGGCCCAAATCGATCTGGGAGACGAACTGGCCAACGGCACCGTGCGACTCACCACCCGGCAGGCGATCCAGCACCACGGCATTGTGAAGGGGGATCTCAAGGCGACGATCCAACGGATCAACGAGATCCAGCTCACCACGCTCGCAGCCTGCGGCGACGTGGAACGCAATATGATGTGCTGCCCCGCGCCGATCCGGAACAATCCGGTCCGCGAAGAGATGCAATTGATGGCAGACAAACTCGCTGAGCACCTCGCCCCGCGCACCCGCGCCTATCACGAAATCTGGCTCACCGACCCCGACACTGGCGAAAAGTCGCTCGTGGGCGGAGGCTCCGAGGGGAAGGAGATCGAGCCGATCTACGGGCCCACCTATCTGCCGCGCAAATTCAAAACGGCCTTCGCTCTGCCGGAGGACAACTGCACCGATATCTACGCCAACGATCTCGGCCTGCTGGCTGTGCACGAGCAGGGGAAGATCCTCGGCTACAACGTGCTCGCCGGCGGCGGGATGGGAGTGACGCCCAGCGCCGCCAAAACATTCCCGGCGTTGGCCAAGCGGCTGGGATTTGTGAAGCCGGAGGATGTGCTCGACATCGCCACGGCGATCGTGAAGGTGCAGCGCGATTTTGGCAACCGTTCCGACCGTAAGGTGGCCCGGCTCAAATACACGATCCACACCATGGGGTTGGAGAATTTCCGGGCCAAGGTGGAGGAGTATTTCGGCAAGCCGCTGCCCCCCTGCCATCCGGCCGACGTTCATGCCTTCGACGACCACATCGGCTGGTGCGATCAGTGTGACGGCAAACATTTCTATGGCCTCAACGTGGAGAACGGCCGGATCCACGACACCGGTAATTTCCGGCTCAAGACGGCACTTCGTCAGATCCTCAACGACGTCAAGCCGGGGGTGCGGATCACGGCGCACCAGAGCCTGCTGTTCACCGACCTTGCGGCCGCCGATCGGGTCAGGATTACTGAGATTCTGCATGCCCATGGCGTGAAGACATCCGAAGAGATCTCGACGCTCAGGCGTTGGAGCATGGCCTGCGTGGCGCTGCCGACCTGCAGCCTCGCAGTGGCGGAAAGCGAGCGGGTGTTGCCGGGGCTGATCGACAGTCTGGAGCCGGAGGTGGCGAAGCTGGGGCTTTCCCAAGAGGCCTTCACGCTCCGCATGACGGGCTGCCCCAATGCCTGTGCCCGTCCCTACAACTCCGACATCGGCATCGTGGGGCGGACGCTCGGCAAATACACGATCTTCCTCGGCGGCCGCCTCCTTGGCGACCGGCTCAATGCGGCCTACAAGGATGTCGTGCCGTTTGACGATCTCTGTCGGGAGATCACGGCGGTGCTGGCCTGCTACAAGGCGGAGCGGTCGCACGGCGAATCGCTCGGCGACTTCTGCCACCGCAAGGGCGTGGACGGGGTGCGCACCTGGGCGGGAGAGTGGCTGGCCGGAGCCCGCGGCCACGGCTGAGCGGCCTGATCGAGGATTCCTGCGACAAGAGCGCATCCGGGATAGCTGTTCGCGACGACGGGCTCAATACATCGAGCGATGAAGGCGGAGGGGTCGGCGAACTTTTCGTGAGCGCATGCGACGAGACTTTTGCCGTCCCGCAGCCGACGCCCTACGCAAGTCGGCTGCTCTCAAGAGCCACGATGAGCTACCGGCCGGCAAATGCAGCCGGGTCGGTGAGCACAAACATATGGCCATGATCGCTGGTGACGATCACGGCTGTGTCGTCCCAGCCGCCGTGCGTTTCGATCCAGTCGACCAGTGCCGTAAATGCTGTGGCTCCGCTTTGGGCAGCGCCGATCATGTTGTCGATGTTGTTGCCATGGCTGGCCCAATCGACGTCCCCCGCTTCCACCATCAGCCAGAACGGTCCGCGGGCCGAGAGCAGATCGAGGGCGGCGGTTGTCATCTCGGCAAGCGTGGGGTTTTCCTCGACATCGGCGGGAGAGTAGTGCAACGGCGGGCTGTATTTACGGTTGAGGCCCGAGAGTTTCTCCCGCATTTCCTCCGGCAGCACCACCGGATCGAAGCGGCCGTCAGCGGTTTGAAACGGCAGGTTTCCCTCGCCGGTGCCAAAAAAGCCAAACAGGCGCAGATTGCGGTCGCGGGCGTCGCGCACCGCTTCAGCCAGCACATCGCCGCCGCGGCGGCCGGGGGTGCGCAGGGCCATTCTGTATTTCCCTCCCCCGGCGGCATCGATCGCAGCGAGCGTCGACTCCGCCACATACTTATTGCCCGCCTCAAAGTTGCGTCCCTGTCCCGAGTCCTTCTTCACATCGACGCCAAAGCCGCCGCCGATCACCACATCCATGCCCGGCAGCGCGGCCCCCCGGTGGGCGACCGATTCCAGCCCCAGCATGTCGCGGGAGATATCCTGATAGTCGTCGCGGCTGACATTGTGGGCATAGGCGCAGGCGGGCGTGGCATGCGAGACAGGCACGCTCGACACCGCCCCGACGGAATAGCCCCGCTGCTGCAACGTGGAGGCGATCGTGGTAAGTTGCCGGCCGGCGGGATCGACATTGATCGCGTCGTTGTAGGTTTTTTTTCCGGTGCACAGCGACGTGGCAGAGGCGGCTGAATCGGTGACGGCGTGGGGACGTGAGCGGTCCTTGCCCATGAGATAGGTTGGCACTGCAGCGGCATCCCAAGGGGTGGCGCCCCCGAGCCTGGCGGCATAGCCGCCCGGGGTTTTGCCACCGGGAGTGGTCACCACCTGCGCATCGACATCGAAATTCGTGCCGTCGTTGGCGGGGCTTGTCACGCAATATCCAAAGCTGGTGGTGGCGCCAGTGGGAATGCGCTCCAGAAACGATAGCCCCCGGCCGCGCCCCTCGGCATAGGCCACCGTGCCGCTGGCGGCGATCGCGGCGGTGCGGGTTGAAGTCCAGTCCATGCCATCGAAGACAAACAGCACGATCCGCTTCTTGCCGGCCAGCGCCGCCTGCTCCTGCAGCCGGTAGACATCGGTCTGATCGAAATAGTCGGCCGTGGGGTTGAGCGTTTCTTCCGGCATGCGGCCGTAAAGACTCTCCAGCCGGGCGGCATCGCGATAGACGCTGTTGGCCCCCTCCACGCTCTCGAGGCCGAGGCCGAACGTGTAGACCGGGATCAGCCGGTTGGAGTGGTTTGACCAGGAGACATACCGATCGGGCTGATTCCCCCAGTGGCCCCATGCCGCTTGGCCGGTGGCTTCGGCTTCCCGTTGCAGCGTCGCGATCGGGTCGAGGGCTGGGGGGGCTTTTGTGTCGGCCGAGATGCCTGTTGGCACGGTCGTGGTTTGGGCCGATAGACACCCGCCCGCTGCCAGCAGCAGAGCAAACGCCAGCAGAACGCTGCCGGTCTTCTCCATCTCAACCCGAGTCCGCCGCTGTGCCACTGTGGGATCTCCAGAACACCCTGCCCGACGCATGCCGGCGGAACACCGGCTCAGGCGGGAAGGTCGTCCCACATCGGACACCATAGCGGTGTGCGGGGGAAGAGCTGCGCGGCCAGTTTCTGCGCCACCTGCGTGGAGGGCTCCATGCGCCCTGCCGCCACCGCCTCTGCCGGATCGCACTGGCCCAACAGCAGCCGGGCAAGTTCGTCATCAGCCAGCTTCAGGTAGCTGCGGCCCACTCGGGTGGGGTGCACCGTCGCCTTGCCGTCGGCCACGATGATCGAGCCGCGGAAGCAGGGGGCATCGAGCCCCAGTTCAAGCGTTTCCCGGATGCCGGCCGCGGCGATCCGGGCGCCCACTGCCGGAGCGAGCGCCTGCAGCACTTCCAGCGGCTTGAGCAGCCGGGCCACGATCATCCGGTCGTTCCCCTGCACGAGGCTCTCGCCGCCGGCCACCGCCGCATGCAGCGGATCGGCAACACTCGACTCAAACACGATTTCCTGGCGGTCATTTTCGATCGCTTCGGCACAGACGCGCGCCAGGATCTCCCGCTCCAGTCCCGGAAACTCAGGATCGGCAAGCAACTCCAGCACCCGGTTGCCCGATTGGATGCAATAGCCCACGATCCGGGCGTTGGTCTCGTAGAGATCGTAGCGATCCTGACCCACCAGCGCCACGATGATCGAATCGAAAGCTCCGCGGCTGACGAGCCAGCGGGAATAGGCCTCACTGCGATCGATCGGGCCAATGAACCGGGAGGCATTTTGATTGTAGATGCGCAGAATGGCGGGAAGTTCGACGTGCCGCCACTGGCGCATCGAAACTGGTTCGCCATCGCGAGCTGGGCCATCGAGCAACCGGGCGAGAATTTCAGCGGGACGACCCGGAGTGGCTGAATCGCGTCCCAGCACGGCCCAACCCATTTCGTGGAACGACGGCGCGATGCGGGTGCGCGAGAAGGCCATCGCTGCGCCGATCTGCCGCATCCGGTCTTCTGCAGAACGCACCAGACGCTGGCCATGGCCAGCCCCGCGGCATTCCGGCAGCACGGCCACACGGTCGATCACCGCGGCACTCAAGCACACCCCCTCCACCATCACCGTGCGGGGCATCACTTCCACATGCCCGACAATCCTGCCCGCCAGACGGGCCACCAGCCGGTTGGCCGGATCGTGGTCGGGATGATCGACGGCCGCATAAAACTCCCCCTTGGTGGGTGGGTTTGGCAGGCCGGAGAGGAGTTGCAGGATTTCGTTCTGGTCTCCCGCCCGCGCCGGGGCGACGCGACACTCCTCCAGCATCCAAGAGGGGGGCTTCAACGGGAGGGTCGGGTGTTGGGGCAGGTGGCGGATCGCCGGCCGGTTCGTGGCGGCACGCCGACTGACGACGGTTCCCGCAGGACGGATTTCAACCGTCTGCACTCCCTTCGAACCACTCGGCGCAGCGGCAGGAGTGGTGAGCAGCGAAGCATGCCTTGACGTCGACGCCCGGCCCGCAGTGCGGGAGGGGGGAACGGTGGCCGGCGCCAGCCGAATTGAATCGGAGGCAACATCGGCTCCTCGCGCCACTGCGCTGCGGGACGCTGCGGGGCTCTTGGGAGCCGCGCTGCGAACCGTCAATTGAACAGCATCTGCAACGGCCTGCGCCGAAACACTCTTCTGAAAACGACCCGCCCGTGGCATGGTGCCTCCTCTCCCTGGAGCAATGCAATCATTCCGTTACTCCATAGGATAGGGCGACTCGGGCGCGTTCTCAAGTAGCAAGAAATTTTTGAGCGTCTTTTCCGCAAAAAAACACCAGGGATACTCGCGGGATTGCAGCACGCGCGCGGCACGCAGTTGGGATGCCAGCGGACCGACACGGGCGAGAAGTTGGTGCCGCATCTGTTGGGTGTGGAAGGCGAGGCGATCGTTGGCGGCGCGAATCTCGCGGCAGCGCCGTTTGGCCAGCGAGGGAGTGGGGAAGGTGTTGATCCAGCGCGCTTTCTGCACGATCAGTTCGCGCACGGCCCCGGCCTGCGCCTCATCGTTCCCAAGAAAGTGTTCGGGATGAAATTCCAGGGACCTTAGGGTCTGGTGGAGTTCGGCAAGCTGGGCGGCCGGATGGCTGTCGGCAAGCGAGGGAAACCGCTCGTCGGCCGGCAATCGCAAGGTTCCTGTCACCACCGCATGGCGTGGGGGATCGCAGCCGGTGAGGCGGCGGATGATGTCGTCGGTGATCTGGTCGTAGGCCGCTCCGCCGATGCCGTGGACGAACACATCGGCAACCAGCAGCCTCGAGAGCATCGTGGTGAGGATCGCCCGCGGTCGCAGCCGCAATTGATGTTCGTCCATCCGCGATAGGGCATCGATCCAGCGCGACGGCTGAGTATCGGGCGAGATCGGCAGTTCGACGCGCAGGGTTTCCATATCCGACAGCAGCAGTGTGCCGGCGGTGCTGGAGTTGGCAAAGACCCGCCTGCGGCGCGTGTCTTCACGCGACCAGATCCACCAGGGCACCTCAAACCAGGGGCCTTCGGCCGGATCGTCGGTGCGCACCAGCAGATCGGGCATCGGCCGTGCTCGCCCGCGCACCTTGTGGCGGAGCCGATGGTCAGCAAGCGCCCCATTATAGGCTTCGTGGAGGCTTCGCGCCTGTGACAACAGCCATCCCATGAAGACCATCACAGTGGGCAGTCGCACCATCTCGCTCACTGGCAGTTCGAGCGTCTCCAGCCCGAGCCGCCCCTCAAGGCTATGGCGGGCCTGCGCCAGCGCCAGCCCGAGCCGGTGGCACTCCTTGCCGCGTTCGATCGCCAGCGGCCACCAGCGTTTGAGAATCGGATCGGGCTCCAGTGGCGCCAGCGACCGACAGGCCCGCTCACCAAACGAAGCAAACGTGTCGGGATCGACAATGGCCCGCTCTTCCCAGGCCATCTCGGGAGCCGGGGCATCAAACGCCACCTGTTCCAGGCGGGCCTCATGAGGCGTGCCGACCGGCACGCCGACGCTGGTGCGGGCGCAGCGATCGGTGTCGACCACGAGGTTGAGCGCCGTACCCGAAACCGTGCGGGCATAGGCGTCGAGCGCCGAGTTTTTGAGCCACACTCCCGGATGGAACAGCTCCGGCTGGTGGCCCCCCATGATGATCGGCCGGGAAATCCAGTCGGCCACATCCTGCGGCCGATGGGCGTCGCGATAGCTGGCGGTGTATTCCGCCGCCACCGTCAGCACTTCGCGGCGGGTGGCGGCCACCAGTTCCCAGAGCTTGAGATCCCCCACACGCGTGTCGAAGGCCGCCCGCAGCAGCCGATTGTTGTCGACCAGCGATTCAATGCAGGCGCCAGAGGCAGAGGGCTCCAGCGGCGGATCGAGCAGCCGGGCCCCCGAGGCCTCGGGGGCTTTGTGCTGGCGGCGGAACGGGCGACTGTTGGGAGGGGGCATTGCGGAACGTTGAGCCTACCGGACAAAAAAGCCCCTCGAGCGTATTCGACATCCATGGAGCGTTGGCTGCGGGGCCACACTGGTTTCGTCACCGGGGCCGCAGCAGCTCGGTGCTCCTCAAGCGTTCGCCAGCCCCTTCGCATCCATTGCCCGACCGACCAAGGCGTCGCTTGAGGCTATCCGGATCCATGAGCATCCGCTACCGCGTCAGGCTGGCTCCCCCAGCGGCGACCGCCAACTCTGCCCGATCGAGCACCGTCCGATAGTAGGCCAGACGGGTCCCTGCATCGTCCAGTGCCCCCCCGAAACTTCTCGCTAGATCGAGGTAAACCAGCGGCACCGGCAGTTCCACCACCCGCAGTCCCGCCGCCGCCACCTGCACCCACACCTCCAGCGGCATCGCGTAGCCCATCTCCTGTATATGGAGAGAGGCGAGGGCCTCGCGGGTGTAGGCCTTGAAGCCGCAGAAGGCGTCGGTGAGGTGCAGCCCCAGCCGGTCGTTGATCTCCGTTGTGATCGCCGCGTTGATCCGCCGCCGGGCCTCTGGGGGCTGGCTATCACCGGCAAACCGCTGGAGATAGCGGCTCCCGCTGACGATGTCGGGGGCGTCACACGAGCCTGTGGAGGCGGCGGCAATGAAGTCGGGAATGAGTTGGGGCTGGTGCTGGCCGTCGCAATCGATCGTCACCAAGCCATCCCAGCCCCCCGCTGTGCCAGCCCCGGCGAGCGTTTCCTGAAAAGCGGTGGCGAGGGCTGCCCCGTAGCCGAGGTTGGTGGGATGCCGCACCACGCGGATGTCACCCCGGTCGGCCACGCGGGTTGAGAGCACCTGCGAGGTGCCGTCGGTGGAGCCGTCATCGACAACCAGCACATGCGGCGTATATCGCAGCACCTCGTCGAGCACTCGCGACACATGCGCGACTTCGTTGTAGACCGGCAGGGCCGTGAGAAACCTGGGCATGAGGAGGCCGTTTCGTCGGGGGTGCGGTCTGGTGCGGACGATCCCCCAATTGTAGCGCCGGAAATGGCCGGGGCAACGCGCCGGCACGACCGCTTAAACCCCCACAAAAGGATCGCAGTCGTGGCGGCTGGGCCGACAGACAAGGCCGGGCAGGGCAGCAGTGAGCCGGGCAGACAGTTGGGCCAGTGAAAAGTGCTCGCTGGCATGATGCCCCACGGCGATCACCGCCAGCCCCGCCGCCGTGGCCTCAAGCGCCTGATGCAGTTTGATTTCGCCAGTCAGGAGCGTGGTGCATCCCGCCCCCAGCACGCCCGCCACCGCATCGCCGCCGCTGCCACAGACGATCCCCACCCGGCCAGCCGCCCGCTCCATGGCCCCTGCCACCGTCACCGGCGTTCCTCCCAAACGCTGCGCCAAATGCTGCTCCAGGTGGCGGGCGAGCGAGCCGACGGTGGAGTCTGGGCAGGTGCCGAGCCGCCCGAATCCGGCGCGGGGATCGACTCCATCGGGCTCGATCGGTGCGATGTCGGTGAGGCCACAGAGCTGCGCCAACTGGTCGTTGATGCCCCCCACGGCGGAGTCCCAGGCGGTGTGGCTGCTCCACACGGCGATCCCGGCGGCCGTCAGGTCGAGCAGCATCCCTCCCACTGTTGAATCAGCGGTGAGCCGCGCCACCGGCCGAAAGGGAAAGGGATGGTGGGAAACGATCAGGTCGCAGCCCTCGGTGACAGCCTCGTGGGCCACCGCGGGCGTGAGCGTGAGGCAGGTCATCACCCGCGTCACCTCAGGCCGCCTGCTGCCGACGAGCAGGCCCACCGCATCCCATGCCGCGGCCAAGCGCAGGGGAGCGATCTTTTCCAGCTCGGCGATAACTCTCGACAGCGTCGGCATCGCCACAGCATACAATTTCTGTTCAGCCCCCGGCTGCATCTGCAGCAGAGCCCTTGTTTCGCCCCGCGGTCAGGAAGATATGTGCCCATGGAAATCTCCCGCCTGAGTGTTGGAGCCTTGTCGCTCTCGCGCGATCTGCGCACCGCCCTGCGCCGCGCCCGAAATCTGGGCATCACGGGAGTGGAGCTCGATGCCCGCCGTGGCTTGGAGCTTGAGCAGATGTCTCAAACTGGTGTGCGCCAAATTCGCAAGTGGATTGGCGACGAAGGGCTCGTGGTGGCGGCCGTCGCCTTTCCCACGCGGAGTGGCTATGCCGATGCCGACCGGCTGGAGGGACGTATCGCCGCCACCAAAAACGCGCTCAAGCTGGCCTATGACCTGGGCGCGCAGGTCGTCACGAACCACATTGGCGATATCCCCCCCGCTGCGAATCAGGCCGCCGCAGAGAGCGGGCAGGGGGAGGCAACTGCAGTGCCGCAGTGGAATCTCCTGGTGGAAGTGTTGAGCGATCTGGGGGCGTGGGGTCAGCGGGTGGGGGCGACGCTCTGCGCCGAGGCAGGGCGATCATCGCCGGCCGATCTGCTGCGCGTGATCGCGGCGTTGCCGGAGGGGAGTCTGGGGGTCGATCTCGTCACCGGCAGCCTGCTGGTGCATGGCCACGAGCCGGCCGCAGCGGTGGCGGCGCTGGCCAGCCATATTCGCCATGTCCATCTGACCGACGCTGTGACAGGGGCCTTTGCCGGTCGCGGCCGCGCCGTGATTCTGGGGACGGGGCAGGTCGAATTGCCCGGCGTTCTGGCTGCGCTTGAGGAGCGCGGCTATCGCGGATGGATGGGGCTTGAGCCGGTGGATGAAACCGACGCCCCTGCCGAACTGACCGACGCTATTCAGCAGTTGCGCGGCTGGTGATCTGCCGCGGCAGGGAGGGCGTTTCAGTCTTTCTTCTGAAACGTGTAGATGCCCCGGCCGGTCGGGCTGAGGACAGTGAAGTAGGCTTCCCCCGCTTCATCCTCGCCGAAACTGATCACCGGCAGCGTCGCCTCTTCGTGGGGAATCGAGCGGTTGGCCACGACGCGTTCCCCATTGGGATCGAGCTTGAGCGCCCAGAAGCGGCCCGAGACATAATCGGCATAGAGATAATGGCCGGCCAACTCCGGCACCTTCGTGCCCCGGTAGACCACGCCGCCGGTGATCGACTTGCCGAGGTCGTGGTCGTATTCCCAGATCGGATCGATCAGGCCGGGGCTTGAGCTGGTGGAGGTGGGGGCGTAGGGATGGGCCCCTTCGCGCAGGTTCCAGCCGAAGTTGCCCCCCTTGCAGCAGATGTTGATCTCCTCCCAGAAATCCTGCCCCACATCGGCAAACCAGAGCAGCCCCGTCTGGCGATCAAACGCCATCCGCCAGGGGTTGCGCACGCCGTAGGCATAGATCTCTCCCCGCGGCGGAATCCCCTTGCGCTTCTTGGCTGCCTGCTCGGCGACAATATGGGCGAACGGGTTGTCGGCCGGGATGGCATATTTGAGCGAGGGGTTTTCGGTCGTGGCATCGACATCGATCCGCAGGATCTTGCCCAGGAGCACCTGCAGATTCTGGCTGTTGTTGAACGGATCGTTCTGCTTGCCGCCGTCGCCGACAGCGATATAGAGATAGCCGTCAGGGCCAAAGCAGAGCGTGCCACCTTTGTGGTTCCAGGCGGGATGCGTCACCCGCAGCAGTTCCTCTTCGCTGGCCAGATCGGCCCTGTTGGGATCATCGCTGGAAACGCGGAAGCGGGAGAGGATCGTGGTGAAGGGCACTTCCTTGGTGGAATACTGCACGAAGAACTGGCCGTTCTCCTTGAACTTCGGGTGGAAGGCCAGGCCCAGCAGCCCCTCCTCGTTTTTCCGGTCGAAGTAATGCACCTTCTCCGACAGATCGAGGAAGATCTGCGTCTCGGTTGAATCGGGCTTGAAGACGTGCACGACTCCCTGCTGCTCCGGCACGAAGATCCGATTTGAGCCGTCGCCAGCATGGGTCAGCAGAATGGGGCGCAGCGGCTGCGGCACGCCATCCTTGTCGGCCTCCCAGCCGGTCCAGCGGAGATTGGGGAAGGCGACCACCGGCTCGACGGCCATCGGCGTTTGATTGACCCCGACAGCGTTGGCAGCGGAGACAGCCTCAGCAGCTCCGGCGGCCCCGCACAACCAGGGCAGAAGGCAGAAGGCCACTATTGAAAAACGGTTCACGGCGGCGTCCTGAATGGCAAAGAAAGGGATTGTGAAGCAAGCGGGCTGGGGCACGGCCGAACGAAAAGTCAGCCCCGCCCCCACCAAATTTATAGTAGCCGCCGCTGTGCCTGGCCACCAGACGCATTGGCTGGCGGAATGCCCGCAGCCGACGCCCCCCGAACGTCGAATGCCTTCTCGGATCGGGTTGTTTGCACCCCGCCCCGGGGACGGTTAGTCTTCATTCCATGTGTCATCATCGGCCTATCCATCGGATCACGAACTGGCTGGTGATTCTCGGCTACGCCTTGATCGCGTCTGGGTTGCCCCTGCCGGTGGCCCGCTGGCCCGCGGTCGCCCCCGGTGGGGCTGCTGCCCAGCGGGAGGCCGAACAGCGGCTGGCAGGCAAGGATCGCACGCAGCCATTTCCCTGCATGGACAAGCCCTGCGGCTGTGCCACCGCCGAGCAGTGCTTTGCCAGTTGCTGCTGCCACACTCCCGCCCAGCGGCTCGCCTGGGCCCGCGCGCATCGGGTGGCTCCCGCGGTAGTGGCGGCGCTTGAGCACCGGGTCAGCCAGGAAACTGCGGCCGCCGTTGCTGCGCAGGCTGTTGTGCCAACCAGCACAGCCTCCTGCTGCAGTGTCACGCCGGCATGCTGCGCTGCTGGTGGCGAAGCCGCGAGTGTCGCCAGCCCGGAATGCTGTGCCGACGCGCGGGCCAGCCAACGGCCGGCCCCTGATGCTGGAGACGCCAACAGATCACCGCCGGAGCCTGTGCCGGTTTTGCCAGAAGACGATCGGCCCCAAACCGTGAGTCTGCGGGCGCTGCTCGCCTGCGGTGGGATCGTGGCGCAGTGGTGTGCGGCCGGCGCGGCGCTGCCGCCGCCGCCGGTCGATGGAGTGCTCCCTCTCGAAATGGTGGAGCGCATCGGGCTTCGGAATGAGGCCGCTGCCGGGATCCCGGCACCTCCCGCGGTGCCTCCGCCCACGGCGGCCTAAGCCCGGCTGCGCCCCCCTGCGCCGCCGCTTCGCTTCTCTGCCTACCGTCTGCCTGCGCTGGAGTCCCGACACACTCTGTCTCGACTCCTCCAGTTTGCTGTGCAGACCGGGGTATGACCTCCGTTTGAGCATGCGCCCCGCCAGCCGGCCCCGCGTGCGCCTGGCATCCTGCCCAACAGACCATTCAACATTCAAGAGTTTTTATGCATACAAAATCTGTAACAGCCCCGCCGCCGCTGCTCCGGCACGGGTTCACGCTGGTGGAACTGCTCGTTGTCATCGCCATCATCGGCACGCTGGTCGGCCTGCTGTTGCCGGCGGTGCAATCGGCCCGTGAGGCCGCCCGCAGAATGGCCTGCGCCAGCAACCTGCGGCAGTTTGGCCTCGCAATGCTCAATCACGAAGCGGCGCAAGGTCGCTTCCCCTCCACCGACGTCCGGCCCAATGCCACCACCGGCAATTGGTCTGCCGGAGGGGGTTGGTCGCTCCATGCCAGGCTCCTTCCCTATGCCGAGGAACGCAATCTCGCCGATCGATTTGATTTCAAGCAGGCGGCCTTCACCGGCCCCTGGAACGGGCAGGTGCCAAACCCTGCCTTTGCGGCGCTCTTCGCCACGCCGATCCCGTTGCTCTTGTGCTCGAGCGACCCCGCCCCTGCAGTCAACTCGGCCAACGGCTCTGCCTACGGCGGCAACAGCTACATGGTCAGCTTCGGCAGCGGTACAGCCGATGGGGCCGGGAAGTTTTTCTGGGACTTCAGCCAGCCGACCGATGGGATCGTCTATGAGAATTCGAAAGTGCGGGCCCGCGATATTTCTGATGGGCTCTCCAGAACCGTGATTGCCAGCGAGGCGGTGCGGAGCATTGGCAGCGATACCACGTTTCCGGTCGGATCGCCGCCGCCGTTTCCCTATCAGTACACGCTCAACGGCTCAACCTATTTCACCTCCGGCCCGCCTCTGATTCTCAAAAGCAATCCGCCAAAGCCGACCACCGCCGCGATCGATGCACTCGTGGCCAACTGGTCGACCGATGCGGCCATGACCAGTTGGCGCGGCGCCGGCAGTGCGGCGATGCGCGGCCGGGGGCTGGCCTGGGCGGCAACCACCGCCGGCAACAGCCTCACCAACGGGTTCACGCCCCCCAACAGTCGGATTCCCGACTACGTGGCCCACTGGTCGGGGTTCTTCGGCCCCAAGAGCTATCACCCAGGGAGTGCCAATGTGCTCTTTGGCGATGGGCGCGTGAAGGGGTTGGTCGAGGGAATGGATCCCGCCACGCATCGTGCGATCCACAGCATCAATGGCGGTGAGGTGGCCAGCGAAGGAGATTGAGACGAATGGGGCGGGAAGACAGCAGGGCCGGGAGGGGCGAGCCAACCGCCCGGCCCCCCCTCTGGTGAGACAGTTGGCGCATGCGGGGCTTTGGCATCTTCAAACGAGGTGAGGGATGGGTTTTTTTTCTGGGGCAGGCAGGCCGCGGTGGCCCGATTACCGGGCGGTGTGGCGCTGGCATTTTTATGCCGGGCTGTTCTGCGTCCCATTTGTGGTGGTGCTGTCGCTCAGCGGCGCTGTTTATCTCTTCAAGGCGGAACTGGAAGCCTGGAGTGAACGGGCTTACGACCAGCTCGAGACCACTGGCCCCGTGGCACCCGTGGCAGCGCAGATCGAAGCTGCGCTGGCCGCTGTTGGCGAATCTCGGCTGGAGGGCTATGAGCTGCCGCAGGCGGAGCAGGCCGCGGCACGTGTGATCGTGCGGCAGGGGGGGGAGGCGGTGAGAGTGTATGTGCATCCGCGGTCGCTGGCCGTGCTTGGATCGGTCGCCGAAGCGGGGCGGCTGATGAAGACGGTGTTCCGGTTGCATGGCGAACTGCTCCTGGGCAAACGGGGATCGATGCTCGTGGAACTGGCCGCGTCGTGGACGATCGTGCTGATTCTCACCGGGCTTGTGCTCTGGTGGCCGCGGCACTCGCGCGGCGCTGGCGGCGTGCTCTATCCGCGGCTGGGGGGTGGCCAGAGGATCTTCTGGCGCGACATGCACGCTGTCACGGGAGTCTGGATTTCGCTGTTGGCGTTGGGGCTGCTTGTCAGCGGCCTGCCCTGGGCGAGCTTCTGGGGGGAGTATTTCAAGTCGGTGCGACGGCTCACCGGCACGGCCTTGGCCCGGCAGGAGTGGTCGACCGACGGCGGCCGCAGCGAGACAGCCGCCTCTGAGAGCGGACACGCGGGGCATGCCGGGCAGGGCATGACTACCAGCGGCGGCCGACGGAAGGAAACGCCGCACTGGTCGCCGGAGCAACTCGCGGCAGCCGATGTCGTGGCGAGCGTCGTGCGGAACCTCAAGCTCGACCCGCCGGTGGTGATCGCGCCGGTGCCGCTGGCCGGGCATGGCGTGCCAGAACGCTGGACTGCCAAATCGCTCACGGCCAATCGGCCGCGTCGCGAGAACCTCGTGATCGATGCACGCAGCGGCGCGATTCTCAGCCGGGAGGGCTTCGCCGACAAACACCTCGTTGACCAAATTGTGGCGGTGGGGATTGCCGCGCACGAAGGCCGGCTCTTCGGCTGGCCCAATCAGCTGCTGGGGCTGCTGACAGCGCTGGGGCTGCTGCTGCTCTCTGTCAGCGGGGTGGTGCTGTGGTGGCGCAGACGCGAGCCGGGCGAACTCGGGGCACCGCCGCCGGGGGTGCCACGGCGGAGGTCGTGGCCGTTGGTGGCGGCCGTGGTGGGCCTGGGGATTCTGCTGCCGCTGTTTGGCCTGTCGCTGGTGGCTGTGCTGGCGGCGGAGTTTTTTCTGCTGCGCAGAATTCCAACTCTGCAGCGCTGGCTGGGGCTCGCCGCGTGAGGCGGGCGCCTACAGCAGCTTGGCTGCCAACGCGATCGCGGCCGTTTCCACGCGCAGGATGTGGGGGCCCAGAGCGATCCGCGTGCAGCCCATGCTGTCGGCGGCGGCGAGTTCTTCAGGTGTAAAGCCTCCCTCGGGGCCCACGAGGCCCAGCAGGGGCAACTGGAGCTGCGCAGGTGGCGCAGGCGGGACGACAGCCAGCGCAGTTCCGTTTGGATCGGCTACGACACAGCGCGATTGCCCGGCGGGGCCGGCGGCCAGCTGGGCCAAGCTCATGCCGGGGGCAATCTCCATCAGCGTGTTGCGTCCCGATTGCTTGCAGGCCTCAATGACCACCCGCTCCAGCCGGGCCTTGGCGCCGGCCGTCGCTTCGGCCACGCCCCGCGTCGTGGTCAGGGGAATGAGTCGCGCCACGCCGAGTTCGGTCAGCTTCTCTACCATCCACTTCTGCCGGTCACCCTTGGGGAGGGCCACCGCCAGCGTGAGTTGCCCCGGGCTGCCCCCCTGCAGAGCGGGCTCGGGAGCGGGAAACGCTGTCTCGACCTCCAAGCCAACATCATCGCGGCCGATCTCCGTCACTCGGGCGAGCCACGACCGGCCGCTGCCATCAAAGAGCGTGACCGCGTCGCCCACCTCAGCGCGGAGCACGCGGGCCAAATGGCGGGCCTCGTCTCCCTGCAGGCGGGCTTGGCCTTGCTGGGGAGCCGCTGCGAGAAAAAAGCGTTCGCTCATGCTGCCTGCGGTCGGGGAGGAACCGGGAAAAGTCATCCTGACCCGGCGGGGATCTCTCGATACACTCCGCTCTCATGGTACGCGAACATTGGCACTTCACCGCGCCCCCCTTCGACGGCTCGCTGGAACCGGCGTCGTTTTATGCCGGGCTCCCGCAGGAGGAGGCCCTGGCGCGCCTGGAGTGGCTGGTCGACGAGCGGCAGCGTGTGGGCCTGGTCGTCGCCGCGGAGGGCTGCGGCAAGAGCCATCTATGCTCAATGGCTGCCAGACGCTTGGCAGGACTCGGCGCAGAGGTGGCGGTGTTGTCACTGGGGGGCTTGGCTGCAGGGGATTGGCTGGAAATGCTGCTGGAGCGGCTGCCGCTCGACCGGGTGAGCCGCACGGAGCCCCTCCGCCCCTGGCAGAAGCTGGAAAACCGGCTGCGTGAAAACAGACTCATGGAACGCACCACGGCGTTTCTCTTCGACGATCTCGATCGGGCACCCCCCGATGCCGTCGAAGGGGTGGTCCGTCTGGCAAGTGGCGTCGAATCGCTCTACGCCCGCACCGTTGTGATCGCCACCGCGTCACCCGAGGGATGGACGCGACTCCCGGCAGCCCTGCGGCAGCGGGCGGCGGTGCGCATCGAACTGCCCGCCTGGGATGAGGGAATGGTGGCGGGCTTTCTGGACCGAGCCATCGTCCGCGTCGGCGGCGCCGCTGGTCTGTTTTCGGCCGAGGCGGCAGCCACGCTCGCCCGTTTTTCGGCGGGGGTGCCTCGGCTCGTGGGACAGCTGGCGCAGTGGTCGCTGGCCGCCGCAGCAGGGGACGGACTGTCGTATGTCGATGCGGGCACGGTGGAACGGGCGTGGCGTGAACTGGCGCCGCAGTGGGAAGATCGCTCTGACGGCCACTCCCCCGTCGGGCAGCAGGACGATTCACCTGGCCCCGGGTCACAGCCGGAGGCAGGCCAGCCGCAGGTGCGTGTGGTGCGTCGCCTGTGGGGCTGAGGCAGGTCTCCTGACCCTGCCGGAAAACCGGCCCGACAGCCCAGCCCATTTCGGCTTCTGCAGCGCTGGCCTACACTGCGGTCGATCAGGGTGTGAAGCACCAGCCAGATCGATGGCACACCTGATCGACTGCACAGCGTGGCTGCATGCCTGCGGCACTTGATCCACAGCCTGCTAGGATGACTCGATCCAGCGGTAGCCAGTTGGGGCACTGCAGTGCCCGAAAGTCTTGAGGAGGTTGGGGCGTTGGCACAGAAGTCGCCGGATGGAATGCGTGGTCCACGCGCCGCAGAGCCCTCTCGTGCGCTCGGAAAGCGCATCGTGGCGATCTCGCCCGATGATGGCTCGGCCATCGATCTGCACAATCCCGCCCTCGCCGCGCTGCTGGCGTGGTGTGTGCCCGGGTTGGGCCACCTCTATCAGGGGCGCACCCTGAAAGGGAGGCTGTTCATGGGGGCGATCCTCGGCACGTTTCTGCTGGGGATGTGGTTGGGAGGAGGACGGGTTGTCTATGCCTCGTGGAAGCCTGGCGACACACGTTGGCCGTTTGTCTGTCAGGCCGGGGCTGGAGTGGTGGCGCTTCCGGCGCTGGTCCAGTCGATGTGGCTGCAGGGCAGCGCCAAGCAGCCGCTCTTTGCCTGGGAGTTCATGTCCCCGCCCCTCTCCCCGGGGCAGTTTGTGTCGCGGGCCTATGCCGAGCGGCTGACGAGCACTGATCCCGACATCGAGGCAGATTTCTTTTTCGACAAGCCGCCGCTGCGGCAGTTCCGGTCTGATCAGGTCTCCCTGTGGCACCGCCGCCTTGGGCGCTGGTTTGAGATCGGCACGCTCTACACCATGCTCGCCGGCATGCTCAATGTGCTCGTGATATACGATGCCTGGGCCGGACCGATGGGGGGAGTAGACGGGAAGGCCGGAACCGGAGAAGATCGTACCAAGAAGCTGAATGCTTAAACCACGATCGAAATGGCTGGCAGGATGCGGACGGTTGGGTGTCGATTCCCGATGGCCCCAGCCGAAAGCCCCGAACAGGAAGGTTCGCAATGTTGAACGTGTTGAGCGTTGGAGCGATCTGCGCGGATGCTCTTTCCGCGTCTTATCCCTCTGGCGCCCTTCTGCTGGCCACGTTGGCTGATCGCGTGCCGGGGATCTTCTTCGGCCTGCCACTGGTAGCCTTGGCGAGCCTTGTCTTTGCGGCCACCCACCACGAGGATCCGGCGGCGATCGGTCTGGCGACGGTTCACTGGAGCGTCTGGCTGGGAGGCATCCTCGGGATCGTGCTGGCCGCAGTGCTGCTGTTGGGTTGGATGTCCTGAACATCCGGGGCCGCTGCGGCTTGGCTGCGGCGCAACTGACCGCACGCGGCGTCGATGCGGGCCCCCTTTCTCCGGCGGACCTGAACATTCACCCCTGCTTCGCGGAGCACATCCAAAAACCGCTCCCGCGACCCCTGCGATGGTTCCCGACAGGGCAGACCCTGCACGGAGTTGTAGGGAATCACGTTGACCAGCGCCGCCCGGCCGCCGAGCAGGCGGACGAGGCTGCGGGCGTCCTCGGGTGAGTCGTTTGTCCCACCCAGCAAAACATATTCGTACGTCAGCCGGCGGCCAGAGGCTTCCCAGTAGCGGTCGGCGGCGGCCATCACCTCGGCCAAGCCGATCGACTTGTTCACCGGCACAAGTCGGGTGCGGAGCGTGTCTTCAGCGGCGTGCAGGGAGACGGCCAACTGATAGCCCAGGTTGGCCTCAGCAAGACGGTCGATGCCGGGGGGAAGGCCAACGGTCGAGATGGTGATACGGCGCTGCGAAATTCCCAGCCCATCAGGATCCTGCGCCGTGGCCAGGGCAGGCAGCAGGCGATCGAGATTCGCCAGCGGCTCCCCCATGCCCATCACGACGATGTGGCTGAGCCGCTCCTCCGCCGGCAGAAGGCGGGCCAGACGCAGCAGCTGTTCAATGATCTCGCCGGTGGTGAGGTTGCGCACCACGCCATCGATGCCGCTGGCGCAAAACACACAGCCCATCGCACACCCCACCTGCGAACTGATGCAGACTGTCCGCCGCAGGCCGTCGCGCAGGAGCACGCATTCAATGTACTGACCGTCGTGCAATCGCAGCAGCAGTTTTTCGGTGCCATCCTCAGCCCGGTTGTGCTTTGCGACCGAGGATGTCCAAATGGAAAACGTTTCCTCAAGCGCCAGCCGAAGCCCCTTGGGAAGGTCTGTCATGTCGGCAAACGACTCCACCCGTCCCCCCAGGAGCCAGCGTCGGATACTCTTGGCTCGCCAGGCAGGCTGGCCGATCGATGTCAGCCAGTCAGCCACCACCGCATCGGGGTCAAGAATGTGAGCCTTCTGCGCCCCGGCGTCGAGGAGCGGCTTGCCCTGGGAAAAAGTCAGTTCGGACGCTTTTTCCACTGAAAAACCTCGTTGTAGGGCCTCTCGGCCGCTCGTTGCGGGTGGCTTGCGGCCCGTCGTGCAGCCTCTGGCCGCAGGGTGGGGCAATCGCCGCTGAACCCTCTGGTGCCTCCACAGCCTGTGGAGTAGAGTTTTGGGTGTTTCCCAGACAATCATACCCCATGCTTTCCCCCCTTCGCCAAGATCGCCCCCCCGCGGCCCTGCAGGACTCCTTCCATGAACCAGCAACGTCTTGAGGAACGCACGCAATGGGTCTACGACGAGCGGGCGTTTCCGGTCTGGAACGCCTCTTTTAATAAGGCCGACCGCTCCGAGATGATCCGCGAGGATCTGTGGGCTGGCCGCAGCATCGCCATTCTGTTGGCCACGCTGGTGGCGATTGGACTGGTGCTGGCCTTGGGGACGGTGGCTTTCGTCTCCTCCTGGCGGTAAACGGGCAGGGCGGAAAGGGCGCAGGAGGCTCAGGCGGCCCAACGGCCCTTCCGAAGGGGGATGGAGCCGTTGACGGGCCACACGCTTGAATGTTAATTTTGCGGGATGGGGGGGTGGTTCGACACGCCGTTCCTGCGGACAGGTCTTCTGCTTCGCTCGCGATTTGGCAGGGGAGCGGCAACGATGGCGAGCGGTGTGGATGCGGCCTCGCAACCGGTGCAGCGGAGGGTGGGGCTGTGGGGGTCCGCGCCTGGAGAACCGCCCGGAGCAGTGCTGGTTCATGCCCCCGCCAAACTCAATCTCACGCTCTCCGTGCTGGCCCGCCGCCCCGACCGATTCCACGACCTCGAATCGCTCATGGTGGCCGTGTCCTTGCAAGACACGCTGATTCTCCGCCCCACGCAGGCAGCCGGCATTCGCCTCGGGGTCCGGTTTGGCGGCAGGATCGGTGGCACCGCGGGGGCTGCCTTGCGGCGGGATGTGCCGGCCGATGGCCGCAATCTCGTCGTGCGCGCCGCAGAATTGCTGGCGGCGGAAGCGGGCGTGAGCGGGGGCCTCGAAATTGAGCTGGTGAAGGAAATCCCGTCCGGTGCCGGGTTGGGCGGAGGTTCAAGTGACGCTGCCGCCGTGCTTCGGGCGGCGGCTGTCGTGTGGGGGGTCGACTGGCCCATTGCCCGACTGGCCGAACTGGGCGCCAGGCTGGGGAGCGATGTGCCCTGGTTCTTTGCCGATGGCCCGGGAATCGTCAGTGGCCGGGGAGAGATCGTGACTCCAGTCGCCGGGCTTTCGGCACTCCATGCGGTGATCGCCTGTCCGGCCACGGGGCTCTCCACGGCACTGGTGTACAGCCAGTGCCGGCCCGAGCCCGAACAACTCGGCTCGTCGGCCCGCGTGGCTGCGGCCCTGCAGGCAGGCGACCTGCGTCAGGCTCTCAAATTGATGCACAACACGCTGGAAGTTTCAGCTCGGGAGCTTTCGGCCGAGGTGACACGATTACTCGATGACATGCGCGTTTGTGGAGCGGTGAAGCCGATGCTCACCGGGAGCGGCAGCGCCTGTTTTGCGCTCACTGGCTCAGCCACGGAAGCCCGCCGGATCGCGGCCCGCCTCGATGGCCGCGGTTGGCCCGGCGTGTTCGCAGTGAGGATTCGGGGAGGAAACGCGGCCGCCGGATGAGCGCGCAGCCACACAGTCGGCCTGCTGCGGATTGATCGATTGGAATTCTTTCTGTGGGGAATGGAAAAGGGCGGGGGGGGCACCGCTTGGAAGCACGTTTCAAGAGGCATTACAAACACGATGGACATCACAGAAGTACGCATCAAACTGATCAACGATCCCTCCGAGCGTTTGTTGGCTTTCTGTTCCATCACGCTCGGCGGATCTTTTGTGGTCCGCGATCTGAAGATCATCGTGGGCCCCTCGGGCCCCTTCGTGGCGATGCCCAGCCGCAAGCTGTCGGCGCACTGCCCGGCGTGCGGCTTCAAGAATTCGCTGCGGGCGGTCTACTGCAATCAATGCGGCAAAAAACAGGCCGAAACGCCCGTTCCCCGCGATGCCGAGGGGCGTCCGCGGCTCTATGCCGATATCGCCCACCCCATCAATGCGACCGCTCGGGAGGCCATCCAGCAGCGGATCGTGAAGGAATATGAAGCCGAACTGGAGCGGGCCAAGGCCCCTGGCTACGCATCCCGCTATGACGAAATCGGCGATGAGGACCACCGCCCACACCGTCCGTCAGCCGGATAGGCCGGAGATCAGCGTTGCAAGGGATTCACGCTTGAAAGCCGCAGCACACAGGAAGCCAAGCGCGTCGGGCCGAAAGGGCGGTTATTGAGGGGTTAAATTCTCAGAATCAGGCCGAGACACTGCCGTCGACCGCTTGTGCCTGCAGGCGTTGCCGGCGGCGAGCAGCCTTCCGCCGGGCCTGATAGAAGGTCATTGCGACGCCGATGCCAGCGATCAACAGAGTCGAGGGCTCCGGCACCAGTGCCACGGTGAGGTTACCTGTATTCTCGTTGAACGTGAGCGTCGGCTTCTCAGAGCCACCGTCAGCGATCCACTCGCCATCGGAGACGTATCTGAACGACAGGCCTGCATAGACGTTCCCCACCGCCCCGGTTCCAATGCTCACGCTGGAGAGATGCTCGAAGGCAACGCCAGTGAAGTCGAAGAGATGGAATACAGTCCAGGTGGCAAAGCTCTCTGTGGTCCAGAAGTTGAGCACCAAATCGCCACCATACGTGATATTGCCAGCGGCAATCTGATCGTAGTTGATGCCGGCCGTACCGGCACCAGTGCCGAGACCCTGAATGTCCATCAGCGTGGTGGCTGTGGAGGCGGTGCCACCGAGCGACAGGCTGCCCGTTGTCAGCGTGGCATAGCTGGTGGGGCCGTCACCATCATATGGGCCAGATCCAGGAGAGATCGTGCCACCGTCTTGAACCGTCACAACGCCGAGAATCGATCCATTGCCCGCGAGCGTGGCACCAGATGCCACGCTGACAGCGGTGTTGCCCAGCGCCCCAGCCAGCAGCAGTTCGCCAGCATTCACGTTGGTGTTGCCGGTGTAGCTGCTGGTGCCGGTGAAAATCGTGGAACCAGGGCCGGTGAGATTCAAGTCTGACCCAGATGTCCCGCTGATCGCACCATTCACCGTGAGTTGCGAGCCAGCCGCGACATCGATGTCGACAGAGCTACCGAGCGTCAGCGGGGCACTGATCGACTGATTACCCGCCACATCGACAGTGGCCGCCCCGCCGCTGCCGGAGAGCGTCAGCGAACCGCTGCTCCCCTGGGCGATGTTGTATGAGGCGGATGTATTGCTCAACGTGATCGCCCGCAGGCTCGGTGCGGCACCGTCGAGCGACACAACAGCCGTTCCGCTGGTGACCGCAGATCCAAACGTCGCCGTGTCGGTGTTGGTGTATCCAGCATCGAGGCCGGGCGAACCCTGATTGGCTCCCCAGTTGGTGCCGAAGGAGCTATTGAGCGTTCCCCACGAGCCACTGCCGTTGGTGGCCCAGGTCGATTGGCCGGAGTAGACCGAGCCAGTGACCAAAATCGATGCGGTGCCCAAGTTGGCGGAGGCACCGCTGAGCACAGAGTCGTCGGCGAACGTGTAGGTGAAGTTCTCGTTGATCGCCCCGAGGGAAGCACCCCCGGCCAGCGTTGCCGTGATCGCTGAGCTGCTCCCTGCGGCAACGCCCGAGAGCGTGGTGAGCGAAATCCCGTTCGCAGCCGCGGCCGAACCACTCATATCAACGCGGTAGCCGGCGGCATTGCTGCCAGTGAGGGAGTTGGTGCTGACGGCCGACGTAGTTCCGGCATGAACCAGCCCCAGGGCCAGCGTGCCACCGGCCAAGCTGCCGGCGGTTGGTGAGGCATGGTCATACACATTGACACTCACCGAGCTTGTGGTCGAGGTCGTGCCGTACGCGTTCGGCGCGCTGACGGTGAATGTGCCAGTCTGGTTGCTGCCGGTCGTGACTCCCGTGAACGCCATCCCACTGATGGTGCCGCTGGTGCTGGCAGCCGTAGCAGTGCCGCTGGTGTTGCCAGTGAGGTTGGAGCCGGCAGTGCCGCTGAACGCCAAGTCGGCACCGCCTGACTGGGCCGTGTTGGCGACGGTGTATCCAATCGCCAGAGAACCGCCAGTGATGATCGAACCGCTGACAGGAATGGCTGTAACAGTGCCGAGGACAGCCTGCTGCTGGAGGTCGAGCGTGGAGCCGCTGTAGAGCAGGCTATAGCCATTCTGAATGTTGCTCACGGTGCCAAACGTGCCAGAGATGGCTGTGCCGGCCAGCAATTTGTAGATGCCGGATGAGGTACCGCTGCCGGCGAGATCGAGCGTGTTGGTCGTGCCGAGCGTGATTGAGCCGGACGAGACCAGTTGGGCTTGGCTGGGAGAATTGGCCACCATTGCCAACGAGCCACTGGTGAGCGTGATTCTTCCAACGGAATCAGAGTACGTGCCAAGATTGAAGACGCCCGAGGTCGTTGCGGTGCCGACCACTAAAGCGCCGGAGGCAAGGGCATTGTCCGTACCGTAGTTCAACGTGCCTTCGCCCACCGTCGTCTGACCGGTGTAGGTATTGGATCCCGAGAGCGTGAGCTTTCCGGTGCCATCCTTCGTGAACGATTGCGTGCCGGTGATGATGCTGCTGATCAATGTGTCGCCAACGCCACCCACCGTCAGGCCAGCGCTGCCTGTGATTGAGAGGTTCCCGCTGGTGAGCCGCAGCAGGCCGGCGTCCGAATTGATGCGGCCTGCAGCACCCACCTGAATCAGATTCCCGGCGAGCGTATTGGTGCCGCTGATATTGCGAATGGCTCCCCCGCTGCTGATCCCGGAGCCTTGATATCGAATCGTCTCCCCCGTCACGGTGATGTCATTTTGCAATTCAAGTGCAGCATTGATGGCAACGCTCGTGGTTCCTGTGGTGGAGCCGAGCGCGTTGTTATTTTGGATATTGATCGCACCAGCATTGATCGTCAGGTTGCCAGTAAACGAATTGCTTCCGGTGAGCGTGACCGCACTGTTCAGGTTTTTGGAGAGCGTTCCTGACCCGGCCAGGTTTGCCGACACCAGACCAGACGTCAACGTATAGCCCGAGGCAGTCA
>CAISJI010000091.1 GCA_903885565.1 uncultured Planctomycetaceae bacterium | reverse complement strand
GGGCCAACTGAGACTGCGTGCCCAATTCCTGTCCCAGTCGAATGAGCACCAGCCCCTGAATAACGGTGTTCCAACTGACGGCGTTGAAGCTGTAGTGTTTGCTGGTTTCCATGGCACCCTCCGTGGCCAACGGTCTTCCACCAACGGTCTTCCTTTGAGCGAAGGCATTCTAGGCGGCCCGACAAGGACCGCTCGGCTGTGCTACCGCGATTGAGACTGCTCAGAAGCAGGCACCGGCAGGGGGGCGGGCGGCCATTTTTGACGGCGAACCGGGCCCAGATTTGATCCATCCACCGGGGCCGGCGCACCCTTCGAGTGGGTTCCGGCGGCGAGCCGAAGCAGCCGATGGACAATTGGTCTGCAGCCGTCTGCCGGCCCTGCACTACCGGCTCGCAGCCAGAAAAGCATCCAGCATAAAAAAGAAAAGGGCCCGCGGTTGGGGAAACCACGGGCCCAAAGAGCGGCTATCGAAGTGAGGGTCTTTGGGGGGGGAACAGCCGCTGAAGAGGTCAAAGTGTTTTGTGATAGAGAGGTCAGCGTTTCTCGCTACCCTCTCGCGTCTTCCCAAATCATACATGAAACTCACACCCCTGTCCAGATTTTTTTCTGTAGGGTGTGAAAAGCCTCGAAAAGAGGCCCTGTTCGTCCCTCAAACACCACAAGAAAAGAGCCGAGCGATGGTTGTGCAAGCGTTTTGGAGTGGGCGCCGGAAGATGGTTCGCAACTGGCTGCTCCCGCTGGCTGTCGGTGGCCCGCTGCTGCTTGCCGCAGCGCTTGGGGGCGGAAGCGGCTTTGTCAGCGCCGAAGAATCTGCTGCCGCTGATCCCCGGCTGGCCGTCCAGATCGAATCCTGGTTCATCCTCGAAGATGCGCCGCTCCCCTTGCCGGCAGCGGCAGCGGGAGGCCAGGCGAGTGGCTTCAGGCTGGGCGGGCTGAGCGATCTCCATGCCGCGGGCGGGGAAGCGGGACCGCTGCGGTTTTGGGCGCTGACCGATCGCGGGCCCAATGGCGTGGCCGTGCTCCCGGCTGCCGGAGTGGAGGGGGCAGCGGGCGGGCGCTTGGCTGGCAAGGAATGCCGCACGTTGCCCGTCCCGGAATTTTCGCCCACCATTGTCGAGTTGGAGGCTGCAGGCGGCGGGGCGGACCAGCCAGGCACGCTGCAGGCCCGCGTCTGCCTGCCGCTGACAAGCCGCAGCGGTCAGCCCACCTCGGGTCGCCCCACAGCCATCTTTGCCACCGCCAAGCCGATGGTGCATCCCGGCTCACTCCGGGAGTTGCCCCCCGATCCCCATGGCTTTGATTCCGAGGGGCTGGTGCGTTTGAGCAACGGCCAGTTTTGGGTGGCGGAAGAATATGGCCCGTCGCTGGCCGAGGTTTCTCCCACGGGCTGCGTTCTCCGCCGGTTGGTTCCCCGAGGAACAACCCTGGCAGGGGCCGATTGCGCCGTGGAGGATGTGCTGCCAGCCGACTATGCCCGGCGGTGCGACAACCGCGGACTGGAATCGCTCGCCGTCGCGCCTGACCAATCGCGGCTCTTCTGCCTGCTGCAAAGCCCGCTGGAGCCAGCCGGCATGGCGCCGGGAGAGGAGCCGCATTATGTGCGGTTGCTCGTGCTCGATCCCGTGGCCGGCCGCCCTGTCGCCGAGTATCTCTATCCCCTCGGCGATCGGGCCGATTCCGTGGCTCATACCGTGGCCGCCGACGGCAAGATTTCGGCGCTGGTGGCCATCGATGGCACAACGCTGCTGGTGCTGGAGCAGTCGGATCACCACAGTCGAATCTACCGGATCGATCTGACGCAGGCGACCAGTGCGCTTGCCAGCGGCGGGCCAGCGGCCGAGGGAGGAGTCTCCGCAGCGCAGCGCTCAATTCCAATCGAGCGGCAGCATGTGCTGGAAAAAGAGTGCGTTGCCGATCTGGCGCCGCTGGCGGCCCGCTTCCATGCCGACATCGTGCCGGGAGTGGGAAAGCGACCCAAGAAGCTCTCCGAGTTGAAATTCGAGGGGATGACGTTAATCGATGGGCAGCGGGTGGCGCTGGTCAACGACAACGATTTTGATATGAACGCCGCGGGAACGGGCCCCGCCACACCGCCAAACCGCCGCACCTGTCTCTGGATTCTGCGGTTGCCCAAGCGGGTGCGCTGAAGGGGGGGGCAGTATCACGGAGCCCCCGGGCACTGCTCATCAATTTAAAATACTTCCCCCACGCAGTCCTCATCAAACGCTCGTAATTTCCTAACATGGCGTGGCGACACTGGGGCCGACGGTACGTTCTGGGGCCGCTGGCAGTGGCCTAAGCGTGCCGTCGCACCTTTGAGGGTCGCATCATGCGTTACGGATTGAATGAGGAACAAGGCACGGGAACACTCGGTTGTGCTCGGAAGCGCGGCTTCACGCTCGTGGAACTGCTCGTCGTGATCGCGATCATCGGCACGCTGGTGGGCTTGCTGCTGCCGGCCGTGCAATCGGCCCGCTCGGCGGCCCGCCGCAGTCAGTGCAGCAACAGCGTGCGGCAGCAGGGGCTTGCCTTCCAAAACTATCTCAGTGCCAAAAACGGGTATCCGGCATCGCTCTACGACCAAAACCAAACTGCCCAGTCGGGCAACGCGTCTACCCTTCCTTCCAATTCCTACAAGGCTCTGCTGCTCCCCTATCACGAAGAGGGCAACATCGGCCAGAAGTACGACCTGACCAAGAGCTGGTGGGACGCAACCAGCCGCTCAGGCGCGGCCAATGATGCCACGCTCGGCGTGCCGGCTGACAGCAATCTGGGGCTGTCCATGGCCAAAATCCCGCTCTACCTCTGCCCCGATGCCCCGCCGCGTGATTCCCATCTCTCGATTCCCTTGCTCAAAAACTCCGGGGCGACGTACTCGCTGACGGGAGTCGGCGGTCGGCCCGCAATTACGGTGGCTGTCGATCTGGCCTATGCCGATTACGACGTGATGAATGGTGTCAAGGACAAGGTGGTGGGATCGAGCGCGGCTGACGATCCCTACGTCAGCAAGGGGGAGAATTCGCGTGGCTGTCTCAAGAAGAATTACCTCACCAAGCTCAAGGAAATCACCGACGGCACCACCAATACGATCCTCGTGCTTGAGGCTGCTTCCCGCCCCGATATCTACCGGGGCCGCACGCGGATGACGGCTGACGATACCAGCACCACCTGGCCCCAGCTTGCCAATGGCGAATCTGGCGTGGGCTGGGCCGATTCCGATGCCCCCTTCAGCGTCGATGCCGGCACGGCCGATGGCCGCTGCTACAAGACGCTCGGCTATTGGGGCAAAGACAGCGTGGCCCAGGCCGATCGGGCTGACAGAGGATTCAATGTCACCAATGCCAACGAGGCCTATTCCCATCACTTTGGCGGCATGAACGTGGGCTTGGCCGACGGCTCGGCCACGTTTCTTTCCGAGGGCATCGACCTGCGGACGTTTGCCGCCCTGCTGACCAAGCAGGGGAACGAGCAAAATGTCGTCAGGCCTTGGTGATCTCCGCAGAGTCTTCGCAGAAACGGGGGGCCGGAGATACGATGTTTCCGGCCCCCCGTCCCCCTGCCGTTTCCAGGAGACTCACCATGACTGCCCGCCCGGTCGATCCGTTTTCTGCCCGCGCCACGTTTGAAACCGGCTCCGGTCCGGCCACGCTCTATCGTCTGCGGGCCCTCGACGACGCGGGAGTGACCAACACCTCCCGGCTTCCGTATTCGATTCGGATGGTGCTTGAGGCTTTGCTTCGCACCTGTGATGGCTATGAGGTGACCGAAGCGGATGTCCGCAGCCTCGCGACCTGGAACGCGGCCCAGCCGGCAGAGACAGAGATCCCGTTCAAGCCGGCCCGCGTCGTGCTGCAGGACTTCACCGGCGTGCCCTGCGTGGTCGATCTGGCTGCGATGCGCGCGGCGATGCGCCGCCTGGGGGGAGATCCCAGGAAGATCAATCCGCTGGTGCCGGTTGATCTCGTAATCGATCACTCAGTGCAGGTCGATTTCTTCGGTGGCGCCGATTCGCTGGAGAAGAATGTCGAGATCGAGTTTGAACGCAATGCCGAGCGCTATGCCTTCCTCCGCTGGGGCCAGCAGGCCTTTCAGAATTTTCGCGTGGTGCCGCCGGCGATCGGCATCGTCCATCAGGTGAATCTGGAATATCTGGCCGGCTGCGTCTTTCTGCGCGATGATCCGGCCGCCGCCGGGAAGAGCAAACTCAAGGTGGCCGTGCCCGATACACTCGTCGGCACCGATAGCCACACCACGATGATCAACGGGCTGGGCGTTGTGGGCTGGGGCGTGGGGGGCATTGAAGCCGAGGCTGTGATGCTCGGGCAGGCGCTGTCGCTGCTGCTGCCGGAGGTGGTCGGTTTTGAGCTCACCGGCAGGCTGCCCCCCGGGGCAACGGCCACCGATCTGGTTCTGACTGTCACCGAGATCCTGCGCCGGGAGGGCGTGGTGGGGAAGTTTGTGGAATTCTTCGGGGAGGGGCTGGCAGGAATGTCGCTGGCCGACCGGGCCACGATCGCCAACATGGCCCCCGAATATGGGGCCACGATGGGCTTCTTCCCGATCGACGACGAAACGCTCACCTACCTGCGGCTGACCGGCCGGCCGACTGCGCAGGTGCATCTGGTGGAACGCTACATGAAGGAGCAGGGGCTGTTCCGCACTGCTGCGGCCCCGGTGCCCGAGTTCACCAAGCGGCTCAGCCTCGATATGGGGAGCGTGGTGCCCTGTCTGGCCGGGCCGAAGCGGCCGCAGGACCGGGTGCCCCTCAGCGATGTCAAAAAGACGTTCGCCGCCTCGCTTGCCGCCCCGACGGCCAAGCGGGGCTTTGCCCTCGAAGGAGCGGCGCTTGAGCGCAGCGGCACCGTGCGCGACAACGGCACATCCTCCACGATCCACCATGGAGCGGTCGTGATCGCCGCCATCACCAGTTGCACCAACACCAGCAACCCCAGCGTGATGGTCGCCGCGGGGCTGGTGGCCCGCAAGGCGGTTGCCATGGGGCTTTCGACAAAGCCATGGGTCAAGACGAGCCTGGCCCCCGGATCCCGCGTGGTGACCGATTATCTCG
>CAISJI010000090.1 GCA_903885565.1 uncultured Planctomycetaceae bacterium | reverse complement strand
CGCATCCGCGTCCCCTGGCCACCGCAGAGAATGACGACTTCCATGAAAATCCTGCAGGGGGGGCCAGGGTTGGGAGACAAACACCTGAATCGTATCACGAGTTTTTTCTGAAGCGGTGAATTTCCGGGGATGTTGCGGGGGCAGTGCAGCCATTCGGCAGTCTTTGGCAGGTGCCGGGAACACTGTATCCTCAAGAATTCATGGTCGGTCGTTCGTGGAGCGGAGCATGAAAGTACGGAATTACGGCGAGTGGGTTCGACAGAAGGGCAGTCTGCCTAGCATGGTGTGGATACAGTGCAGCAGCGCTGGATGCGATGCCCGGCGATCTTGGAGAACCCCTGTTTTTCCACCGGGAGACCGAGTGGACTGTCTTCAATCAAGAGGTGCATGGAGGAATTTTTTCCACGGGCAGCTGGATCAGCCGCACGTTCAGATGCAGGGAACTCGGCGTAAGCCAGGCAGCCGGCAAGGGTGCAAAGCGATGTCGAAAGTGATTGTTGAAGACTTTGAGCGGCGGCGGAGAGCACGGGAGACGGCCAGCGAGCGCGTTGTCTGCGTTGTTGTGGCCGCGTCTATGGCGGCGCTTGTGCTCACGGAGTCGATCTGGAGAGTCCGCTTTGCAAGTGACGTTGTGCCCGCGGACCAAGCGCTTGCCGTGTCGCAGCCGGTGCTTCTCGTGACGGCAATAACGCTCGTCGCGCATCTTGCCGTACTTGTTCTGCTCGCACTTCGGCCAGCATACGAGCCTTCGCGCAAATACCTGCTCGTGACGATGCGGGTGGTGCTGATGGGCTGCATGTGCCGGGCCCAGTGGTATAGCCCTCACCCCAGCTTTGGGCTCCTCGTACCGAGCATCATTGGCATTTTGGTGATTGTGATGGCGGGGCTCTCCTTCAGCCGACAGGCAGTCGTGTTTGCCGGCTCTCTTTCCTGTATCACCTACGTCGTGATGTCGCTCCTTGGCCCGATGTGGCCGCTGAGCGTGCGGGCGAGCATGCTGACGGCGCAGGCCTGCGGGTTTACCACGGCAGTCACCTTTTTCATCGTGGACGGCATGCTGCGGATGCACAAGGCGAGCGTGACGAGCGACAGGCTCAGCCAATTTTTTGCGCCCGAGATCGCGGCGCGGATCGCAGCCGAGCCAGAACTAGCCCTGCGGGCGGTTGAAACGCAGGTGACGGTGCTGTTTTCCGATGTCAGCGGATTTACCGAGAGGTCTTCCACGATGTCGCCCCAGCAGGTGGTGGACCTGCTGAACGACTATTTCCCACCGATGGTCGACATTGTCTTGCGGCACGGCGGCACGCTCGAAAAATACATCGGTGACGCGCTGGTGGCCATTTGGGGCGCGCCATTCGTCCACGCAGATGACGCCGATCGGGCAGTGGCGGCTGCGATCGAGATGCAGCGTAGTCTTGGCCCGCTCAATGCCCGGTTGGCCGCGGCGGGGCAGCCATATCTGGCCATTCATATCGGCCTCTGCTCCGGCCCGGTCGCAGCCGGCTACATCGGCACCGCCCGGTATGTTCAATACGCTGTGATCGGCGATACGACCAACGTGGCCAGTCGTGTCTGTACCGCTGCCGGTGCCGGAGAGATCCTGATCGCAGATTCAACGCGGCGGATGCTCACGCGGCCAGGGGTCATGCTTGAAGCCCTGACCCCGGTGGCGGTGAAGGGGAAGGCAGAGCCTCTCCTGCTCCACCGGATTCGACTGGCAGATCAGCCTGCCGCGTGAGGCACCGGCGGTGCCGTACTTGCTTCTCCGTCTGCTCGATCTGCATCGGCAGAAGAGGGCCGCGACTGAAGCGAAATGCGACAGCTGCTGGATCAGATTGCAACGCCGGCGGAAGCACAGTGGCTGGCTGACGGGCCCCGAGGCTAGCGATTCACTCGGGCGCCAGCCGCCATCTTCTTTTTTTGGGCTTTTGGCGCGCGATGTGCTTTTCCAGGACGCATTGCCGAAGCGATTTCGGTTCACGCTGAACCGAAAGGTTTCCTCGTTCGTAGACGCATTTCCCCCCGGTTTTCCTGTCAAGGCGGTTGCGCCCCTGCCGCGGCGCATCTCAATTCCGGCCACCCCTCATTCACCACAGGTGCTCCCATGATGTCACACAACCGATTCTTTGACCGCGACTCCCTCAGCAAGCTGTGGTTCAAGCTCTCCTCCGCTGGACGCGGTGACAGGCGACTCAGAAGGCCCACGGTGTTTCCTGCGGTCGACCGAGTTGAAACAGTGGATGAAGGACTTCTTCCGAAAATACCGAATAGTTCCCGTCGGGGTCGTTTACGTGCCGCTGATTCAGTCCGCCGGTCATCGCGTCGGGGCGTGACGCTGGCCGGCTTTGACCAGTTGGAGTCCCGGCTGGCCTTCGCGGTGGGGTATGGCACAACCAACGACTGGGGCTCCGGCCTGCAGGGACAGTTGACACTCACCAACGACACCACCTCAACGCTGACCGACTGGCGCCTGAGCTTCAATTACAGCCGTTCCATCAGCTCGATCTGGAATGCCCAGATCATCAGCCATACCGGAACGCAGTATGTCCTTGGGGGGCTCGAATGGAACCGCGCCCTCGGCGTCGGGATCTCGCAGGGGGTGGGCTTTACGGCGGGGGCTGGCACCGACGCGCCGACAAACTTCCTGCTTACCGCCAGCGCCGCAACGCCTGTTGCTCCGCCCGTAACAACTCCCATAACCACGCCGGTCCTTCCGAGTCTCACTGTCGGAGATGTCTCCGTGAACGAGGGCAATCCGCAAGCCACCGTGGCCACGGGCTATCTCCACACCTCAGGCAGCCAGATTCTGGATGCCAATAACCAGCCGGTGCGGATCGCGGGCGTCAACTGGTTCGGTTTCGAGACCTCAAGCTTCGCGCCGCACGGCCTGTGGTCCCGCGGCTACAGGGAGATGATGGATCAGATGAAGTCACTCGGCTTCAATACGATCCGCCTCCCCTACTGCGATCAGCTATTCGACGCCGGGAGCTCACCCAACAGCATCGACTACTCGAAAAACCCCGACCTGCAGGGACAGAATGGCCTGCAGGTTATGGACAAGATCGTGGGCTACGCCGGCCAGATCGGGCTCAAGGTCTTCCTCGACCACCACCGTTCCGAGGCCGGCAACAGCGCCAACGCCTCCGGCCTCTGGTACACGTCCGCGTATCCCGAAAGCAAATGGATCAGCAATCTGTCAATGCTGGCCACCCGCTATGCGGGCAACTCGACCGTCATCGGCATCGACCTCCACAACGAGCCACACGGCCCCGCCACCTGGGGCGACGGCGGCGTCAACGACTGGCGGCTGGCCGCTGAACGGGGTGGCAACGCTGTGCTCGCCGCGAACCCCAACCTGCTCGTCATCGTGGAGGGTGTTGAGACCGCCTCCTCGGGCAGCTACTGGTGGGGAGGCAATCTGTCGAATGCCGGTGCGGCTCCGGTGCGGCTCAACACCGCCGGGCGGCTCGTCTATTCGGCACACGATTACCCGGCGAGCGTCTTCGCCCAAACCTACTTCAGCGATCCCACCTACCCGAACAATCTGCCGGGGGTGTGGGACAAGAACTGGGGGTATCTGTTTCGCAGCGGAACCGCCCCTGTCATCCTGGGTGAGTTCGGCAGCACCCTCGCCACGGCCAGCGATCAGGCCTGGTATGGCAAGATGGTGAACTATCTCAAGGGAGATCTCGACGGCAACGGCACCAGCGATCTGGCCGCCGGCCAGCAGGGAGTCAGCTGGACCTATTGGTCGTGGAATCCCAACTCGGGTGACACCGGCGGCATCCTGGCGGACGACTGGAAGACCGTGAACACGGCCAAGCTCGATCCGCTCAAGGCCGTCCAGTTTCAGTTTCCTGCGGTATCTGGGGCGGGCGCGAGTATCACCACGACTCCACTGACGTTCACGGTGTCGCTCTCGGCGGCCAGTTCGCAGGCGGTCACCGTGCGGTATGCCACGGCCGACGGCACCGCGCTCGTTGGCAGCGACTACAGCGCTGCTGCCGGCACGCTGACATTCGCGCCGGGCGAAGTCCGGAAGACGGTGACGGTGCTTGTGAATCGCGATACCACGGCCGAATCCAGCGAGACCATATCGCTGAAACTAAGTGCCCCGACGAATGCGACGCTCGCCAAGGTGGCAGCCACCGGCACGATCGTGAATGACGACACTGCCACGCCGCCCACGCCGCCCACGCCGCCCACGCCGCCCACGCCGCCCACGCCGACAACGCCGACAACGCCGACAACGCCGACAACGCCGCCCACGCTCCCGAGCTTGAGCGTCGCGAGCAGCCGAACGAACGAGGGGAACACCGGTTCGGCGGTCATGCAGTTTCTGGTCACGCTCTCGGCAGCGTCAACGCAGTCGGTGTCGGTGCAATATGCAACGGCAAACGGCACTGCGACGGCTGGCAGCGATTACACTTCCGCCAGCGGGACGCTCACATTTGCTCCCGGCGAACTCACCAAGACGATTTCTGTCGCCGTCACCGGCGACACCACGGTTGAATCGGACGAGACGCTCGTTGTGAAGCTCGGCACGGCCCTGGCGGCAACGATCCTCACGGGGACGGGCACCGGCACAATCGTCAACGACGATGCCGTGAAGGCCGGCACCTACAACTACGCCGAAGTGCTGCAGAAATCGCTTCTCTTTTACGATGCGCAGCGGTCTGGTGACCTGCCGGCGACGTTCCCGCTCAACTGGCGGGGCGACTCGGCACTGACCGATGGCGCAGATGTGGGCGTGGATCTCAGCGGCGGCTATTACGATGCAGGCGACCATGTGAAGTTTGCCCTGCCGATGGCCTCCTCCATGACGATGCTCGGGCTCGGTGTGGTCCAGTATCGGGATGCCTACGTCGCCAGTGGGCTGCTGCCGCAGATGCTCGACGCTCTGAAGTGGGGCACCGACTGGCTCATCAAGGCGCATCCCTCTGCCAACGTGTTCTATGCACAGGTCGGCAACGGCAGCGCCGACCATTCGTTCTGGGGTGCACCCGAAGTGATGACGATGGGCCGGCCGGCCTACAAGATCGATGCCACCCACCCAGGCTCCGATGTGGCGGGGGAGGCGGCGGCGGCACTGGCCGCAGCCTCGATCGTGTTCCGTCCGACAGACGCCGTCTATGCCAATCTGCTCCTGAAGCATGCCCGGGAACTGTTCAACTTCGCCGATACCTATCGAGGTAAGTATTCCGACAGCATTCCCGACGCGGCGTCTTTCTACAACTCATTCAGTGGCTACAACGACGAACTGGCATGGGGGGCGACATGGCTCTACAAGGCCACCGGCGAACAGGCCTATCTCGCCAAGGCAGAATCGATCTACTCCGCCTCGCTCGCCGGCCAGCAACTGCAGTGGACCCATTCCTGGGACGATAAGACCTACGGCAGCGCTGTGCTCCTGGCTCAGGTGACGGGCAAGGCTCTCTACAAAGCCGACGCTGAGCGCTGGCTCGACTACTGGACGGTCGGCACCTCCAGCGGACGAGTCAAATACACCCCCGGAGGGCTGGCCTTCCTCGACACCTGGGGCTCGCTGAGGTATTCGGCCGATACCTCGTTTCTCGCGCTTGTCTACAGCGACACGGTGGGAGACAAGAGCGGCCGCTACCATGATTTTGCCGTCCGGCAGATCAATTACATGCTGGGCGACAATCCGCAGGGCCGCAGCTATGTGGTCGGTTTTGGCAACAATCCGCCGCTGAACCCGCACCATCGCGCTGCCAGTGGGGTGTATGACGGCAATGTCAACGCCGCTTATAACAACCGCCACACGCTCTATGGTGCGCTTGTCGGCGGCCCGCAGACAGCCAGCGACAGCGACTATGTCGATTCGCGCGGCAACTACATCTGCAATGAGGTGGCTCTCGACTACAATGCGGCGTTTCAGGGCGCCGTCGCCCGTCTCTACACGGAGTATGGGGGCAAGGTGGTGGCCACAATGCCACCGGCGGAAGTGCCGACCAATGAATTCTTCGTGCAGGCGGCCGTGAATACGGTGGGCAGTGGCTTCACCGAGATCAGAGCGCTCATCAACAATCAGTCGGCCTGGCCGGCTCGGATGTCATCGAATCTGTCGTTCCGCTACTTTGTCGATATCTCGGAGGTGAAGGCCGCCGGTTACACGGCGGCTGACGTGCAGGTGACGAGCAATTACACGCAGGGCGGAACCGTCAGCGGGTTGCAGGCGTGGGATGCGGCCAAGGGTATCTACGTCGTCACGGTCGATTTTACCGGGACGGCGATTGGCCCGGGGACGGGCAGTTCCTTCTGGCGGGAGACGCAGTTCCGCGTGGGCCTGCGGAGTGGGCTGCCGGCCTCCGCGTGGAGTGCGCTCAATGACTGGTCGTATCAGGCGATCGGAACCGATCGCAGTGCCCCTGCCAAGACGGCGTACATGCCTGTCTATGACGTGGGCAAGCTGGTGTTCGGGCAGGTGCCGACCGGTTCACTGACCACCACGACTCCCACGACTCCCACGACTCCCACGACTCCCACGACTCCGACGACTCCGACGACTCCGACGACTCCGACGACTCCCACGACTCCGACGACTCCCACGACTCCGACGACTCCGACGACTCCGACGACTCCGACGACTCCGACGACTCCGCCGCTCACCAGTGGCGTGGCAGTGAGCTATGCCCAGAGCAGCAGCTGGGCGACCGGTTTCAACGGCGACATGAAGATCAAAAACACCGGCACGACGGCGATCAACGGCTGGACGATGGAATTCGACATGAAGGCCAATGTCGTCAATATCTGGAATGCCGTGATCGTCAGCCACGTCGGCACGCACTACGTGATCAAAAACGCCTCTTGGAATGGAACGATTGCCGCGGGCACGGAGATCTCGTTCGGCTTCCAGGCTGACGGGGTGGCCGGCGAGCTGCCATCGAACAGGAAGCTCAATGGGGTGTTGGTGGCATAGCAGCTATCGGCGGCTGGCAGGCTGTGGATAAAATGCAGCAACGCTGGATGTGATGCCCGTCGACCGGTGGAGAACGTTCGCTTTTCCACCGGGCGTTTGATTGAACTGGCGTCCATCCAGGGGATACGGAGGACCTTTTCCACGGACAGCAAGGCAGCCCTTCCCATGAAACATCGTGTTCAGCTCGCACTGGCCCTCATGACGATCTGCGGCTGGCTGCTCGCCGCCGTCGATCCAGCATGCGGAGGTGTTTTCAACGTCCGCGATTACGGCGCCGTGGGAGACGACCAGACCGACAACAGCGAGGCGTTTTCAAAATGCCTCCAAGCCCTCGTCGCCGACGGCGGTGGCCAGATGTTTCTGCCGGCCGGCGTCTATCGCGGGCGGATCACCATTCCGCCGGTGTCTCAACCGATTCCCAGCTGGATCACCGTGGAGATTGTCGGCGAAGGGGCACCCACGCCGGTGTTTGGCACAGTCGGGGCGTTTCCGCTGCGCAGCGAAGGAACAATCCTCAAGTGCCTGGCTGAGAGTGGGGCGGCCGCCCTTTCGGCCGCTGCGTCAAGCGATTCTCTCTATGGCGGTTTCTCCGCCATCCATGTGGTGGTTCGCAACCTCGAGGTGCGCACCACGGATAATCCCGGCATCGGCGGCATCGATCTGCGGTGTGCCCTGCAGTGCCGGGTTGAGAATGTGTTTATCAACACCGGGGTCTACAGCGTGCAGGCCGCTCGGCCGACGCGGGGCGGGAAGGGGCTGGTCACGCCAGGCAACAACAACGCTGCCCTGACGATTCTCAACAACGTGGTAGTCACCGGGTATCACACCGGCATTCTCGCCAACGAGCATACCGACGGCGATCACATTGTGGTGGCAGGCAACATCCACGGTCTGGAATTTCCGGAGGCCCATCATGCCTCCCGCTTTGGCCGTGTCGGCGCCTTCCGCAATACCTACCATGTCACGGTGACAGGCAGGCATGGCTTTGCGATCGAGCAGCTCGACATCGAGAAGGCCGGCCCGGGACAGACCGATGCTGCCAACGCCTGGCAGGCGACGATCGACGATCTGCACGATCCTGGCAATCTGGGCGTCGGCGACATCACCTACTGGGTCGTCGTGGGAAATGTCGGTGCGACCGACACCTTTGCCCGCACCGGCGGCGTTACGATCCGCGCCCGACGGATCGGGTCAGCCCCCTGAAGTTTCCTTATTCGGGCTGTCGGGTCTGGCGGCTGAACTGCCAGGCCAGCAGCCCGCCGGCAGGACCAATCAGGAGCAGGTTGTAGAGGGGCATGAACACCAGCCTGATGGCCGGGGTCGTGCCCCGGGGATCGATGTAGACTGAATAGTGCATGAACAGATCGGCCAGCAGCACCGCCGCAGCCGCGCCCAGCCCGATGGTGCGACCCCGGCGAAAACAGGCGAGGACTCCCACCATCAGGTAGGGCACGCACGACAGCGCCGAGGTCAGCATGCCGAGTTGGTAGATATCCTTTCCCCCCTCGCGCCAATACCCCAGCGTGTAGATGTGCAGCAGCACCCCGCAGAGGCAGAGCAACCATGTCAGCAGTGTTTTATTCATATGCGTAAATCGAAAAAAGAATCTGGTGCCGCCAGCCACAGCGGGCTGTTCAGAGGATCAAGCGCCCCGGGCAATGCTGCGATGGCAGGATCGCCCAATGAATCCTGATGCTTGGATAGGTGTTCCCGTCCCGGACGAATGCAGTTTATGATTGTTTCGCCGGTTGAACAACGGCGGGTGAATGCAGCGAGCCGATAGCAGGCTTTTGATTCAGTGCACCGCGGCCGGATGCGGCGCCGACACCCGCGAAAAACCTTGGCTCTTTCTGGGGTGTCGGGAGCACAATTGTCCCAATCAACTCACTTGGTAGCGGCCCATGCGACGAGCTGTGGAATATATTCGGGTGTTTTCCACTGCTCAGGGGGAGTCGCATATCGATAGCGGATCGATTGCGGTCGATTCAGATCAATTTGCCCCGCCCGCCCCGCCTCTCGATGTGTCTGTCATGGACCGGGCTGCAGGATGGAATCTCCTGAGATTCCCGCCAGACTGGAGCGGTGGCTGGCATTGCTCCCCCTCCAGGCAATGGATGTTCGTATTGGCGGGGCATGCGACAGTCGGCACCAGCGACGGCAGCCAGTGTGACCTCCAGGCGGGGAGTATCCTGCTGCTGGAGGACACGCGAGGGAAAGGACATCTGACCACCATCATCGGGGACGACGAGGTGCTGATCGTCGCTGTCCAAATTGCTGAAGATGGCCCCGCTGCCTAGCTGGCCGTGACCACGGTGAACCGGCTCTTGGGGTCAGAAGATTCGGCCGGGGAAGACCTGGACGGTTCGAAACGGCGATCCACAGTGCGCAACAAAACGTGTCTGTGATCGGCTTGGGTCGAGGTGCGTCAACGTCAGTGGGCGTCGGAGGATGGTTGCGACTGGAGATACCCGATCAGGTCGACGACATCGGCGTCGGACAGATTTGCGAGCAGCCCTTCAGGCATCAGGGATGTGGTCCCGATCTCCCGCGACTCGACTTCTGCCACAGAAATCGTGACGGGTTCAGGCTCGTTGGCCACCCGCAGCCTGAGTTGATGCTCATTCTCCTCGGCGGGAATGCCTGAATAGACCCGGCCATCATCGAGGAGAACAACCTGCATGCGGTAGGCAGCCTGGATGACCTCGCTGGGAGTCAGGATATTGCTCAGCAGATACTCGAGACTTCCGCGATTTGCCCCGGTCAGTTCGGGTCCGATCTCGCCGCCGCTGCCGTGGAGCCTGTGGCAGCCGGCGCAGGCCCTGGTGAAGACCGCCCGACCATTGACCCGATCTCCCCTGCCGATCGCATCGCTCGTCAGCAGCCCGCGGTATTTGGCGAAGGCTGCCTCCTTGTCGGCGGGCAAGAAATCGAGCGGGCCCCAGGCATCGACAAATGTCGGGCCGACAATTCGCTGTAATTGTCTGGCCAGTTGGGCTGGCACATCCTGTTTCGGGACGGATCCGGTGCGAATCGCTTCGGTCAACACGTGTCCATAGCTGCTTCTTGCGGCAAGAGCATACACCGCCTCCATTCGCTCGTCTGCGGAGAAAGACGCATAGCGATCGAGCAACGCCGGGGGAAATGCTGGATTATCAAAGGCCGCCGCGGCCCGGATCGCCTCCCGTCGCACCGCCGGATCATCGAGCAGTTGTACGATCATGTTTTCCAGAGCGGGAGCTTTTTTGCTGGCGAGCGTTGCGATCGCCTGGCAGCGGCGAACAGGCTGAACGCTCGGATCGTCAAGCACACGTTCGAGCTTCGTGAGCGCGGTGGAGTCGCCGAACTGCTGCGCCAATGCGGTCGCAATCTCTGCCGTTCGGCCTCCGGCGCCAATGAGCAGATCCCTTACTTCCTCCCAGGCGGATGGCGCTTGCATGTCAGCCCGGCCGTCGATTGCGTCCCGCACGCCGAGGAGCATCTCCTCCCGTTGGGCGGTTGCCGCCGCGGCGATCGGCTTCAGGAGGCACTCAAACTCCCCGGCGGCGGCCAGCCGCCGGGCAACATGCCGGGAGAGGAGCGGGATTTGGGTCGTGGTTGCCAGACGTACGGCCGCTGCACTGTTGCCCACCACCAGCGGCTCGAGACCAAACCAGATCAGCTTGGGGATGTTGTGGTCGTCCCGATCCTCGGCATGGGTGGCGAGCCCTTCGATGACAGGCCAGGCGGCCTCGGGAGCAAGCCGCTGGATTACCGAAGCGAGCGCGAGCCGCACGGCGGGCGACGGATCGCTCCGGGCCAGGCGCGCGAAGGGGGCGGTCTCGGCGGGCGCGGCACCAATGTCTTCGCAGAGCAACGTAATCGCCCAACTGCGGATGTATTCGTCGGGGTCGTCGAGAGCCGCAATGAGTTCCTCCCGCTCAAGTCCTCCGGTCACATGCAGCGCCCAAAGCCCCCGCAGCCGAATGTCGACATCCGGAGAGTCGCGAAACATCCGCAGAAGCTGCCCGACGGCCCGTGGATCAATGGCATCTGGCCGAGCCGCAGCGCTGCGTCGCTGTGCCGCTCGATGCTGCAGGATCGTGCGGGCCTGCGTGGCATGCCAAACGCTCGGCGCCAGTTGCAAGGCAGCCAACGCAACATCGTCGAGCGATTCCAGATCGGCGCTGCGATTCACGAAGGGGGTGGCAGCCGAGTGTTTGGCAGCGATCCGGTAGACGCGGCCCGTCTCAGGATGCACCACCTTGGTTCCGCAGATTTCGGCGTCGTGCCAATCGAGGGCATAGACCGAACCGTCCGGGCCGATATCGACGCTGAAGCCGACCCAATGTTCATTGTTGGCGAGGAGAAAATCGTCGCCGTGCCGGCCCACGTAGCCGCTCCCCTTGCGCTCGAGGATGTCGGTGAGGATGGAGTGCTGGTGAATATTGGCCATGAAGATGCGCCCCCGATAGGGCTCGGGAAAGGCATCCGACTGGTAGATCCGGGCGCCACCGTGCGCTGATGGGTGGGCATGGTCGGCGATGGTGCGGATATCGGAGTAGACGTGCGGGTTGATGTGGCTGCCGCCCTGACGGTGGTAGATGCCGCCCGGAATGACGTGCCAGAGATGCGGAATCACGCACGCCGTAATGAACAGTTGCCCTTTGGCATTGAAATCGATGCCCCACGGATTGCTGAAGCCGTGAGCCACCACCTCGAAGCGGTCTTTCACGGGGTGGTAACGCCATACTCCGCCATCGATCTTCACCGGACTTTCGGTAGGCTCGTGCTGCTCTGGAAACGGCTCGGCATGTTTGTAGATGCGGCCTTTTCCTCTTGGCCGACCGACGTTTGACGGCGTCGCGAAGCCCTGGAGTCCGTAGAGCCAGCCGTCGGGGCCCCAGATAAAACTGTTGAGTGTCTCATGACGGTCGGCAATGCCCCAGCCTGTCAGGCGGACTTCGATGGCCTCCATGTCAGCGTGATCATCGCCGTTGCGATCAGGCACAAAAAGGAGATGTGGGGGGGCACCGAGCCACAGGCCGCCGAAGCCGACGGCGATCGCTGCTGGAAACGGGATCCCCTCGAGGAACACCTTCCGGCTGTCAGCGATACCGTCTCGGTCGGTGTCCTCCAGAATGAGGATTCTGCTTTTTCCACTGTTGGAAAAACCGCTGCCACGGGTTTCGTAGTCCCGGTTTTCTGCAATCCACATCCGGCCCTTGGCGTCAAAGCAGAACGCAAACGGCTGGCTGATCATCGGCTCGGCGGCGAAAAGGTTCACTTGGAATCCCGGCTGCACCGTCATCGCCTCGAGAGCCGCTGCAGGCGTGAGAACTGGCGCTGACCGCGCCAGTTCCTGAGCCTGCTGCCAGGCTGTCGGTCCCGGCACGCTCACTTCGTCCGCAGTTGCCCCGAAACAGCCAATCAGGGGGATGACTGCGGCCCAGGCAGCAATCATGATGCTCACGTTGTTTTTTGGCCGCAGTCTCATCGATGCATCATTCCCGCTGTGTAGATTTCGAATTCTGCCGGCATGAGGCGGATCCCCGGTCGATGAAACGAGTGCCGTTGGGGGCAAAACCATTCGAGCCCCCCTCGGGAATGCTTGGGGAAGACGATCCCCCATCGAGCATATCGACTTGCTTCCCGCCCCTCAACGAAGGGTCGATTCGCTGCTCGGGCAGTCGATTGCGGGCAAGGGTGAGCAGCAGAATCCAACCGATTTTCCCGCAGTCGTTCGGCAGACTCCCCCGCGCTTCTGCCATTCCTGTCGCTCTCCCCACAGGGGAGCTAGCAGGCTGTGGATAAAGTACCCGCCGCCGGATGCGGCGGTGGTCGACCCAGGAAACCCTCGGCGTTTACTGCGGTCGGCCGAGTGGAAAAAGGTCAGGGATGACTTTTTCCACGGACAGCTAGTGGGGACGCTTGTGAACGAGGTTCAGTCGATCTCGCGACGCGGCTATACTTATGCGGTGGGCAACGAATCCTCCCTCTGCGAAAATTGTGCGATACGGCGGCCATTGAGGCTGGGAGAGAGCCTGCAACTCAATCGCACCGCGGCGCTCCGGGCGTTGTCGATGTGGGCCGGTAGGGGAAAGGATCAGGCACGGGGGATGAACGTGAACAGCCACTTTCCGCGCCAGAATCAACTCAATAAACGCCCCTCCCGGCGCACTTTGCTCGCGGCCGGAGCCACCCTCGCGACGACCTGCTGGGGGCGGTTTGGCCGGGCGGCCGCCGCTGACGACCTGCTGGTGGGGCATGCCTCCGTCGACACCACGCCGCCAAACGGCTGCGAACTCGCCGGATTCCACCGCCCGCCCGGCAGTCCACGGCTTGTCACGGGCTCCAGGCAACCGGCAGCCGCACGCGTGATCGTCCTCGAAAAAGGACCGGTCAGGGCCGCGATCGTAGTCCTCGACATCATCATCGTGTCGGCTGACTTCGCCCGCCGATTTGCCCTCGCCGTCGAGGATCGGATCGGTATTCCAGCCGATCACGTCCGGGTGTGCGCCACACACACCCACTCCATGCCGACGTTCCTCTCCCTGCGCCAGTGGGGCGCTCTGCCGGAGGCCTATCAAAGCCAGGTCATGCAGCAGGGCGTCGAGGCGGTCGAGCGGGCTTGGCACGACCGAGCGACTGCGCGGCTGCTCGTAGGATCGGTTCGGGTCGAGGGGGGCAATTCCAACCGCACCGTCAAGCCTGGTGAGTGGCGGACCGACGCCGAATTTGGACCCGCGTCGGACGACTCGCACCGCTGGCTCGACACCATGCTGCACGCGCTCGTCTTCGAGCGGGGGGGAGGGAGGCCGCCAATCATCGCCTACCACTTCTCGGCGCACCCGGTCTGCTTCCACGACACGCTCTCCGGTCCCGATTGGGCAGGCGTTGTGGCGGCACACTGCCGGGCAGCCAGGGGCGTCGATCCGGTGTTCCTCCAAGGGCATATCGGCGACGTCAATCCTGGCGACGGCACCAAGTGGGTCGGCGAGATCGAGCCGACTGCCCGTGCGATCGCGAAGGGGCTCGATGCGGCGATCGACGCGGCTCGCGAAACGGTGGTCGACCGTCTGGAGTCGATCCGTCGGCCGGTTGACCTGCCGCTCGATCTCGACCGCTACCGCAGTTGGCTGGCGGCCTACCGCACCGACCCGTCCGCCTGCGCCTCCGGGCCATGGGTTGATGCCGCGTTCGCCGCTGATTGGTTTCAGGCAGCCGCAGCGGTTGAGGAACCGCCGAGGGTGCGTCGGACGACGCTGTCGAGCCTATGGCTCGGCCCGGTGGCGATGCTGTTTCACCCCGCCGAACTCTACAGCTGTTATGGGCTGGCGATTCGCCGCGACTCGGGGGCCGCCACAACGCTCTGCGTGGGCTACGCCGACGACTTCGTCGGCTACGTCACCGATGCGGCAGCGTATACCAATGGCGAGTATGCCGCTGTGACCGTGCCGAAGCTCCTCGACCTGCCCCCCTTCACGACCGAGACGGGCCGCCTTCTCGCTGCCGCGGCGACGGCGCTCCTTGCGGTGCGGTCGTGAACCAGTCGACTTCGCTCCCTGCAGACTCGGTGGTTGTGACCAACTCGTTACGTCGGCCGCGACGTCTGAAATGCACACGCAAGCGGCTGTTGATGCCGATCCCCGACACCTTTTTTTGGAAAACCCCCATGAAGATTCACCCCATGGCCTGGGCAGCCATCCTGCTGTTGGCCCTCCCTACAGCCTCGGTTGCCGAGCCTGATCTGCCGCCATTGGCGCAGGCCGAAGCGGGGGTGTGGCGGGTCGATCTTGATGGCGACGGCCACGAGGATCTCGTTGTCTCCCACGACCAAGGCTACGGCGTCTACCTGTTTGTGCCCCCGGAGCGGGCGAAGGAAGGCTTGGAATGGACGGCCGGCTGGACGCGGGTCATGCGTGAGGGGCAGGCTGGCGATGAGGGGGCATTGCCCTTGCTCACCGGCCCGAACGTTTCGTTCGCTGCTGGCGCGATGCAGGCAGGCAGCGTACGGATGACCTACGAAGAGCTGTTGCGCGTGCCCGGTCCAAAGCCGCGCAGCCCGGAGGAGTCCCGCCTCGCGATGCGGCTGCCGGAGGGATTCACCGCGACGCTGGTGGCGGCCGAACCGCTGGTGATGGATCCTGTTTTCATCGACTGGGACGAACGCGGCCGCATGTGGGTGGCGGAGATGGGCGACTATCCGTTCGCCGAGGGAGAGGCCACGTCCGACGGCAAGGTGACGTGGCGGGACGGTGTGCCCGGTGAAGGCGCCGGAGAGGGGCTCCAGTCCGGCCGGGTGCGGATCCTCGAGGATTGCGACGGCGATGGCCGCTACGAAAAGAGCACGCTCTTTCTCGATGGCCTCACGCATGTCACCGGCCTCGCCTGCTGGAAGGGGGGCGTGTTCGTGGCCAGCGTGCCCGACATCTTCCACGCCCGCGACGATGATGGTGACGGCCGCTGCGACACCCGCGAGCCCTGGTTCACCGGCTTCAAGGCGGGCAATCCGCAGCACCTCGTCAACGGCTTCTGTTGGGGCCTCGACGGCTGGCTGCACGGGGCCAATGGCGACAGCGGCGGCGACGTCGATTGCGTGAAGACCGGTGCAAAGATCCCCCTCCGCGGCAACGATTTCCGCTTTGATCCACGCACCGGGGAATTCCGTCTCGAAACCGGCACCACGCAGTGCGGAAAGTGGCGGGACGATTTCGGCAACTGGTTCGGCAACAACAACGCCACGCCCGGCTGGCACTATTGGCTGCCGATGAGCCACCTTGAGAAGCACCCGGATCTCTTCGCCCGCTCGCTCCGCGCCGATCTCACAGACGACCACAGGGTTTTTTCCGTTGGCACACTCCAGCGGCGGCTCAATCAGGCCACCACTGCCAACAGAGTCACGTCGGGCTGCAACCCGCTGCCCTATCGTGACACTGCCTTTGGCGCTGCCGGCATCGGGTGCCTGTTTTTCTGCGAGCCGGCCCATCATGCCGTGCTGCGGCAGGTGCTCGACTACTCCGGTGCCACCATCACCTCGCGGAGGCATCCAGACGACTCTGACCGGGAGTTTCTTGCCAGTGAGGATCATTGGTTTCGTCCGGTGATGGCCCGCACCGGACCGGACGGAGCGCTCTACGTCGTCGACATGTACCGGCTTGTGCTCGAGCATCCCGAATGGGTGCCGGCCGAAATGGCTCTCCGCATGCAGTTGCGGGGTGGCGAGACGATGGGCCGAATCTGGCGAATCGCCCCGGACGGCCTGCCTGCCAGGGTGCCGGCCATTGATCTCGCATCGGCCAACGGCTGGGCCCGCGACACGGCGCAGCGTCTGGCCTTTGAGCGGGGTGGGGTGGAGAACGAAGCCGTCGTGCGTTCGCTGGCTGCCTCCCCTTCGCAGCAGGTGAGGGTGCAGAGCATGTTCACGTTGCGGGGGCTTGGCCTGCTCTCAGCCGACGAACTCGGGGTGACACTCCGCCAGGAATGGCCCCATGTCCGCGGCGCCGCGCTCGCCGCCGCTGGCGCCGACGAACTGACGCTCGCGGAGGCGGCGCTCCTGCACGACCAGCAGCAGCCCACCGTAGAATCCCAGCCGACTGTGGCTGAAGTGCCCGTCATTGCCTCGTACGAACCTGACCGTCAAGCGATAGTGGCCCGCTATCTGCCGGCCGCCACGCTGCCGGGCGACGCCACGCGGGGACGTACCGCCTTGGTAAAAGGGGGCTGCATTGCCTGCCACAGGCATGAGGGGCTGGGCACTGAGGTCGGCCCCAATCTGGCGACCGTTGGCAGCAAGCCCTCCGCGCAGTTGATTGAGGCGATCTTCGATCCCAACCGCGCCGTGGAGCAGCGCTACACCGTCACAACCTTTGTCCTGGAGGACGGTACCGTGGCCAGCGGTCTCGTCGTGGCCGATACCCCCGGCAGCGTGACGATCCGCATGGCCGGCGGTGCGGAGCGGGTGATCAATCGCGGTGAGATCGAAGAGTCGCAGCAACTCTCCACTTCGATCATGCCGGTTGGTCTGGAAGGGGTGATCACGTTGCAGGACTGCGCCGACCTGCTCGCCGCGCTGCGGGAGCCCTGACGGCGACTGATGGTATCCACGGCCCGTACCCAACCCTCCCGGAAAACCCGCGGATAAAACCCGAAACATTCCAAACTCCGGGCCGTTGAAGGACCATTATGGGCTCTGCATGCTGTCACCATTGCGTCCTGAAACGTGTTATGCCACTACGCCGCAGCTTTCAGGTTCTCTGCCACAATTTAGGGCGCGCGGTGGGCGCGTGTGTGCTCGGTGTGCTTTTCTTTCCGGCGGCCGGGCATTCCGAAGAGCTTCCTGCTGGCGTTGAGCCGCTCTCGGGGCGCTGGGTTATTCGCACGCATGACGAGGCAGGGAGCAAGCTCGACAAGCCTCGCTATCTGTATCGGGATCTGGTCGGCAAGGAGGAGCAGTATGTCGATCTCTTCTCCTATCACATGCGCGATTCCAACGGCGACGGAACTGACGAGGTGCGGATTTCCCACGAACCGGGGAGCGACACCCATCCCGCCGGTTTTCTGATCATCAGAAGCCAGGGCTATCCGAACCATCCGACCGCCATCTTTCCCAACAGTGGCAACCCCAACACGATTCAGGTGCAGGACTTCACCTTCCGCCTTCCTCTCGAGCCGCGGCTCTCCGCAACGACCACACGGTTGCCGATGGGCCCGATCGGCACGGCGCTCAACGGTGTCGTCTTCTTCAATCCCTTCGAGCAGGGAGGGATGAACGCGGTTGAGGGCTATGCGGAAGTCTGGCTCGATGCCTGCTGTGGCCATCCCCAGCAGACCGGCGTGTACCATTATCACAAGTATCCGAGCTGTGTGAAAAGCCCCTTTCAGGATGATGGAAAGCAGCACTCGCCGATCATCGGCTTTGCATGGGATGGCTTTCCGGTTCACGGGCCCTACGAAACGGCAGGCATCATGGCCCATCAGAGCGACGCTCATGCCTCGCCCGACCTCGCGCTCGACGCTTGCAACGGCCATTTCGATTCGAGCCGCGGCTACCACTACCACGCTACGCCAGGGCGCTTTCCCTACATTCTCGGCGGCTACCGCGGCGTGGTCGAACCGGCTAACAACCGCGGTTTGCGGCGGGCCGGCTCGGGAGTGATCGAAAACAACGCCCAGGGGAAGAGCGTCATCGACCGCGCCATCAGCGCCGTCCGTCCGGGAGCAGTTGCCCCCGGCGGGAAGAGAACGGTGACAATCGAACTCGATCCGGGAACGGGAAACTCGCCACCCGTAGCGGGCGGAAACGCCGGCCAAATACCGGAGGGTGCGCCTGCTTGGGTACAGATCGGTCCCTACGAGGCGACAGCGATCAGCCGTCAGGGGAATGTCGTCACGATCACACTCGAGATCCCTGAGGATGCCACGCTCGGCGTTCTCCTCGACTGCCATCTGGAGTTCGAGGGAGCGGCCCGGGGCGGTCGCAATCGGGTCTATAAACGGAGTGACGTTCTCCGCGTGGTTGAGTGACGGCCACGACACGGGATGCCGAGTCCTGAACCCCCTGCAGTTGAGTGTTCCAGGCCTTTGGGAAACCTCAGCCGCTGCCGTTAGAAATTCATGTGTGCATAGGGCGGCGTTCTTGCGATCATGTCAGGACTCTTTGGGAGCCGCTTGAGACTCCAGATGGCAGCAGCAGCACAAGGGGAGGAACCATGACGAGAGTCCGCCAGAGCCGACGCAGTTTTTTAAGCGGGGCGGCGACAGGATCGCTCCTGCTGCTGGGTACGAGGGCATCGGGCGCCGTGAAGGGCGCCAACGATCGCGTGCGGATCGCCGTCGTGGGCTGCAACGGACGTGGTCAGGCGCATCTGAAGGGTTGGATGGGCATCCCGAATGTGGAAATCGCCTCCATCGTTGATCCTGACAGCAACGTGCTGGCGAGTAGTCTGGCCGGGCTCGAAAAAAAGCGGTCGGGAAAGGCGCTGCCTGTGGGGGTGGCTGACTTCCGCCACGTCCTTGATGACGCGTCTATCGACGCGATTTCGATCGCCGCTCCGAATCACTGGCATTCCCTGATGACGATCCAGGCTGCGCAGGCCGGCAAGCATGTCTACGTGGAGAAGCCGCTCAGCCACGATGTGGCGGAGGGCCGGGTGGCCGTCGAGGCCCAGAAAAAATATGGCGTGGTGATCCAGCACGGTACGCAGAAGCGGAGCGATGCCGGCATCGCTGGCCTGCACGAGGCGCTCAAGTCGGGCAAGCTGCCGCGGCTCAAAGTAGCCCACGGCTACTGCTGCAAGTTTCGCGACAGTATTGGCATGATGCCGCCGGCGGAGCCGCCGGCGAACCTCGATTGGAACCTCTGGAAGGGGCCGGCCGTGATCGAGCAGTATCATGCCAACCTTGTGCACTACAACTGGCACTGGTTTTGGGAGACGGGCAACGGCGACCTGAACAATCAGGGGACGCACCAGCTCGATGTCGCCCGCTGGGCCATCGATGACGACCAAACCCACCCGGTCCGGGCGATGGCGATCGGGGGACGCTTTCAGTGGAATGACCAAGGCACGACGCCCAACACGATGTTTGGGATGGCCGAGTATCCCAACGGCCAGATGGTGCTGTTCACCGTGCGCAATGTGAACTACAACGGCTACAAGAGGCAGGTCTGCAATGAGTATTACCTCGAGGATGGCAGCGTCATCACCGGTGACGGGCAGTACAAAATCCGTCGTCCCGGCAGCGACACCTTTGAAAAGCTGGATCTCGATCCGGGGAAGGTGACCCCCGGCGGCAATTGGCTAAGCTTTATCTCGGCGGTGCGGGCGCATGATCCGTCAATGGCCAACGGCAACGTCTTGGACGCCCACCAGGGATGCGTGCTCGGCCACCTGATGAACAACTCCTACCGTCTCGGTACGAAAGTGCCCTTCAGCGCCAAGGCGGCGACCTTTGGCGGCCACAGCGACGTTGCGGAGCACTTCGAAAAAATGCACGCCGTTATGCGAGACGGCGTGGGCATTCCTGAGGATGGCGCAACGTATCGGCTCGGGCCGACGCTCACGTTTGATCCGGCAGCCGAGCGGCACACCGGCGACCATGCCGATGCTGCCAATGCGTTGCTCAAGGATCGGAACAACAAGGGGTTCGAAATCCCCGCCGTGACGGAGGTCTGAATGGCAGTGAAATAAGGCATCCATGACCCACTGGATTGAGAGTGAGAATCGGCGGGCGAGTATCGCTCACGGAGGCAACCAATGCCGCGAGGTAAGCAGGAACAGTCAGAGCAGGGGATCCCCGAAAAGAAAGCGGGGGAGAAGAAAAAACCACCGCTGGCGATCCTCGTCAATGGCCCGAGTTCTTCCGGAAAGACGACGTTCTGTCGCGCCTTGCAGGAACGACTCACGCACCTGTCCGATGGCCATCCCGACACGGGCTTCGCCCGCGTCGCGTTCGACGACGTTGTCCTCCTGATGGCAGAACCGCTCTATCCGATCAGTTTTATGAAACTCAAGGGGGGAGATCTTTCGCGGCTGACGTCTCGTGCACCGCACGACGGGCTGGCTGGCTGGGACTACATCGACGAGAGCGGCGCCGTGGGCAAGCATGGGGGGAGCCCGCGAGTGCGTCTGGTGCTCAACCCGCACGGGCAGCGGCTGCTCGCGGGCGTTCACAGGGGGTGGGGCGCGCATCTCGCTCTCGGCACAAACCTGATCATCGACCACTTCCTTCAGGATGCGGCCTGGTGCGATGATCTGTTTGGCGTTTTGCACAGCGCCGGCGCGAGAGTCTTCTGCGTTGGCGTCGTGTGTTCATTGGAGGAATTGGAGCGGCGGGAATCGTCGCGGGGCGATGGCGGCTTCGAGGGCAGACCGCTCGGATTGGCCCGCAGGAGTGACGAGCTCTGCCACTCCCACCAACTCGACTACCACTCGACCGTTTCGACCGACCGACAGTCGACGGCGGACGCGGTGGAGAGCGTGGTGGCGGCACTCAAGCACGCGGGATTGTTCAGCGGCAGCCGGCAGGGTGGCTGCTCCGACGCCTCATGACGACTCGCGCTCACCGCCAGCGCCTGCCACCACCAACCCCAGCCATTCCCTATCGTCCCAGCGCACAGGCGCACCGCCGGTCGGTGGGAGTGTCCACCGTATCGGCGGTCCCTTCCGTGGTAGCTGCGGGTTGTGCCGGTAGGAACGGGCCATGTCGACAATCGGCAGGGGATGGACGGAATAATCAAGCTCTGCGGTCGCGCGGGCACCCCCCTCGCTGACGAGACGCTACAATCTCGACCACGACACGTTATGATTTGGGCGTTCGGGTTTTCTGCTCGAAGGATCATGTCATGTCCCGACGATGGTTGCTCACAGGTGTGGTGTTCCTGCTGTCGATCTGTGGGCCTGCTGGGGTGCTCCGGGGCGCTCGGGCTCAGGAGGGTGGCACCGCCGCCACCATGCCCGCTTCCGCCACGCCAGCCGAGGCCTTTCGGCCGGCCGTTGCTGGCCCGCGACCGGTGGCCAATCATCCACTCGCTCCGGTGTTGAAATTCGCCCACGAAGAGCGAGCCTACCTGCAGCAGACCGTCCGCGACTTCACGTGCCGGGTGACCAAGCGTGAACGCATCGACGGCGAGTTGCAGGACCACCACTCCATCGATCTGCGCGTCCGTGAACAGATCGCTGCCGGCGCGCAGGTGGCGCAGCCGCTGAGCGTGCTGCTTGAGTTTCTCGGCCCCTCCGACATCGAAGGTAGAAAAGCCCTGTTTGTTGCAGGGCAGAACGACAACAAACTGCTGGTTCGCAAGGGGGGAAAGCGTTTCGGCTACGTCGTCATGGCTATCGATCCGTTTGGCCCCAGCGTCAGGCGGGAGAGCCTTGTACCGATCACCGAGATTGGGTTTCCCCATCTGCTCGACAGAACGATCCGCACCCTGCAGCAGGATCTCGCAGCCGATCCATCAGGCGAGAATACGATCGTTGAGCAGATCACTACAGCGAAGATCAACGGTCGCCCCTGCCAGATGCTGAGGATCACCCACCCGCGGCGCCGCGACGGACTGCAGTTTTTCAGCGCCAGCATGTCGATCGACTCCGAGTTGCACGTGCCGGTGCGTTTTGACGTCTACGACTGGCCGGAAACGCCCGGCCAGCAGGCGCCTTTGACTGCAGAATTCACTTATACAAACGTGACGCTCAACGCCGGACTCGACGATGCGGTCTTCGCTCCCGCGATTCTGCGCGGCCCATAAGGAATTGGGCGCGGTGGAGTCCGGAACTGTGGGAGCGGGGGCGGGAGCGAATTTTCTGAAGTGTCGATGCCGGTTTCGGCGGGCACGGGGTATGCTGCCGCCCCCGATTACGCGATCCACTTCATATCTTGCCCTCCCGTGGGCTTTCGTTGTGCGGGTTCAGAATTCCGGGGTGGCTGCGGGTGGTGCCGATGGCATTGGAGACGACGCACCGATACCCACTGCCGATGTCCCAGAGCGTCGTCGCCTGAGTGGTGTAGGTTGGAGAAGTTGCCCCGGGAATGTCGACACGGTTTTTTTGCCACTGGTAACGCAGGTCGTTGCCGGTGGCTGACACGGTGAAGGTTGCTGGGCCGGGGAGCACGACCGTCATTGAGGCGGGCTGCAGTGTGACGATCGGTACGCCGGCCGGCGCTTTCATGCACTCGGAAGGGGCTATCTCATAGGTGACTGCGGCGGCCGTCTGGAATGTGAACGTCTCCTCGTTCTGCTCGGTCGCAACCGTTTCTCGAGTGTCTGCACGGGTCACGCGGATACACCCCCCTGCAAACGGGTTCTGCAGCACACAGGTGTTGCCCCTCTCGCTGAAGATCCGCACGGCATCGACCGTTTGCTCTTTGGCGCGATATCGCGCCTCAACCAGAAACGCCCCTACGGCTCGCAAACGCTTGAACTGGGCATCGATGGTTGTGTCCCAGTTGGGAAAAATCCGAATCACGCCGTCGTGGCTCTGCAGAAGCATGTTGTTGATGGCTTCGATGATTCCTGCCGTCTCGATGCCCCCCCCTTCGTTCTGTGAAACGATGCCATTCGGCTGCGGTTTCCAGCCTTTGATGGCCCGAATCACCCGATCCGGGCGGTAGCCTGCCCGGACGGCCATCACGAACATCATTCCGAAGTCGTTGCCATTCTGCCAGCCGCACCACCGCTGCGGATGAAACATGTCGCCCTTGTCCAGTGTGCGGCAGGTGGCAATCCGATAGACCGGCAACGTGTCATGGCTGATGTTGTCGAATGTTGTGGTGAACATCACGCCGGTGTTGCGAGCGCCTCCCTGATAATGCAAGGCCTCCATCACGTCGTGAACCGAATCGGGCCGGAACGTCACCGAGTTTTCCCATTCCTGCAGTGGGTAATCGCTCATCCTGTCGAGAATGTCCTGCCAGTGGGGGCGCCGGTCGGAATCGGTTTGGAGTTCGACGCTCGCGGCGATGATTTCCCGGTACAGGAAGCTGATCGCCCCCAGGCTGAACATGTCGTTCTTCGTAAACCAGTCCGCTCCCTCGTGCACGGAACCGTAAACCTCGTAACGCCCGTCCACCGGCGGCCCGATGTAATCGTCGTAGAAGTCGGCGACGGCACGCATGAGCGGGTAGCAGGTGTGTCTTAAAAATTCCCTGTCCTGGCCGTATTTCCATTTCCAGACGATCGGCAGGATGCCGAAGACAGCGTTGGTCGCCATGCAGCAATCCTCCTCCCCATACACGCCACCCCCACACGAGGTGCCGTGCGCGGTGAAGGAGCCTTCGTTCTCCACACCCCGACAATGCTCGGGCATGTGCTCGGCGATCTGTGGCGAAACCCACCGGTTCATCACCCGCTTCCGGCCCGTATTCTCCGTGTAGTATCGGACGGTTTCGATGTAGGGATCGACGAGGTCGACGTGGTTGGCAGCGAAGGTGCCGTAGTAGGGGTTTTGGGCGTTGTAGTTCATTCCCAGGTTGCTGAACCACATCATGTCGTCGGCCCGATTCCACGGGCCCCAATGCCCTGGTGCCTTGCCGGGGCCGCTCTCCCCGCCGCTCCGCGCACACGACCCAATCATGTAGAGGTGGTGGTACCAGCAGTGCTGCAGGTCGTCCCCGAGTTTCAGGTACGAACGCAGCCAGAAGGCCTTCCACCAGGCCCTGTTGACTCTGTCGATCTGTTCGAGGCCCGCGTCATCCATCTCCCTGACCAGCGCTACAGCGCTGTCGAGCGGTGAGTCTGTGTTCTTGGTGTGTTCGGCCTGCAGGAAGAGCCTCACCGTCGCGCCGCTGGCGGGCAGCGTGAAAGCCAATCGGGAGGAAGTGGTGTTGTCGGTGGTGGGGACGGCCGGGGCGCCGAGCACCTTGGCGGCCACCGCCCCCTTGACATAGAAGGGGGCACCCTCGGGGTTCGGCTCCTTGGTGACCCACACCGTGGACTCGGCCACGCCCGCGGCTTTGGTCACAAAAGAATTCCCGATGACAGACAGCGTCGCCTGCAGTTGCACGTCCTGCCCGCTGTCTGTGAACAGCTCCAGCACCAGCACGTTTGCCGTGGGCGACAGGTAGGCGCGGCTTCGAACCGCCGCGCCCGCCAGAATGCACTCAGTCCTGATCTCGGCGTTGCGGATGTCTTGGCCCACCCGATAGGCCTGGGCCGATTCCACCGCTGATTCCACTCCCGCGGCGGCCTCGATCGAAAGGATCGCCAGGTTGAGGATGTGTTGGTTGTAGCGTCCTGCGGCCACGTCGTTCCCGGCATGAAACCCGTTCTTTCCCAGGTAGTATTTGAGGCAATCAACAGTGCCGCCCAGATGCGTCCCAAAATCGCCGTTACCGAGATAGGCCCCCTTCATCAGGGTACGGCAGGTGTCATCATCCCACGGTTCCGTGGAGGTGGTCGATGCGTTCTCCAGCAGTGCCGAGACCGTCTCCCAATCAGGTTCGTAGGGGCTGGGCTCCGGCACCCCGGCGGCAGTCGGAGGTTGTCGACCCTGGGCTCCCGCCGTCCGGGGAACGACAGCCCGGTGAACGACAGAGAGGGCGGCACACGCCTCCCCGAGCATCTTGATGAATGTCCGTCTTTGCATGATGTAGGCGTGATTGAGGTGGAACCCAAGCGGGTGGAAGAGTTCATGATAGAGGAGGTCGGGGCGAGCGAACACGACCACCTCCGGCTGGTTCTGGCTGGCCAGACTGGTCATGGCCGGTACCGAATGGGCGATCGCGGGACGACCGGAGGGTTGCGGCGAGATCAGTCACAAAATGGGTATAGCCCCCTCTAGTCTGTATGGGGTGACAGGAGCGGGTATACTGAGCTGAGGCCAGTGTGCGAAGCCCCCGGTATCTCCAATGAATCTTGCCGAATCATGTCGGGAAGCTGCGGCGATAACCCCGGTACGGCTCGGCGTTGTCATGCCGGTGTTTGGGAATTGGGGGGACACGCTCGACTGTCTGCAGACGCTTGCCGGTCAGACAAGCCAGGATTTCCAGCTGTTTCTCGCCGACGACGGCTCCCCCGAGTCGCCACCCGATGCCATCCTTGACTATCCCTTTGTCACCTATTTGCGGAAGCCGCACGGCGGCTTTGCCTCTACCTGCAACGCCGCCGTCGACGTGGCCGCCGACACGGGGTGCACGCATCTTTTACTCCTCAACAACGACACCTTCTTCGGTCCCGGCTTCATCGAGACGTGGCTCGCGAAAGCCAACGCATTTCCGCAGGCCATCATGGGGCCGCTGATCTTCTACTTCGATCACCCGACAGTCGTCTGGTATTCGGGCGGACCGCGGTCGGTCGCGGTCCCGTTTTTCCGCTTGCGGCGCCAGTTTACGGTGCAGACCGCCGTCGACATCCTGACGGGCTGCGTGTTGCTGGTGCCCGTGCAGGCGTGGAATCGTATCAACGGCTTTGACGAGCGATATGTGACGTATTACGAAGACTTCGATTTTCTGCTGAGAGCGAGGGACGCCGGTGTCCCGGCGTATCTGGTGGTCGAGCCGGAACTGCGGGTATTACACAAGGTGTCACGGTCCGCACTGCACCGCGGCCGATGGAATCGGGATTACCGGATGATCGCGTCCCGGCTGCTCTTCATCCGCCGCAGATACTCTGGCGTGGAGAGGGTGGTGTGTCTCTGTGCGTCGATCCCCCATCTCGCTCTGGTCGCGCTGACGAACCTCCCTGACCTGCCGAATCCGCGGCTGTTGTGGAACGCGATTCGGACGGGACTGGCGAGCAACGCGGGCGGTGAGCCAGTACGGGCGTCGTGTGACGCGTGATAGAATCCTTAGCAATCCCGTAGTCGCGGTCTTTCCGGTGTGAGCCGGTCACGAACCATGCCCATGCCCCACCAGCCCTCGTCAAGCACGAAGGTCATCGCGTTTCATCTCCCGCAATTTCACCCAATTCCGGAAAACGACCGGTGGTGGGGGGAGGGATTCACCGACTGGACGAACGTGCGTCGCGCGCGGCCGCTTCACGCAGGTCATCAGCAGCCCCGCGTGCCTCTCGGCGGTCGCTATTACGACCTCACCGACGCCGCAACGCGGGAGTGGCAGGCGAATCTCGCCCGCGAGTACCGTGTCGACGGCTTCTGCTACTACCACTACTGGTTCAACGGCAAGAAACTTCTCGAACGGCCGGCAGAGGCGATTCTGGCGAGCGGATCTCCGGATTTCCCCTTTTGTTTCTCGTGGGCCAACGAATCCTGGACCCGATCGTGGGATGGGGCGACACGGGACGTCCTGATCGAGCAGAATTACGGGGGAGAGCGGGAGTGGCGGATGCACTTCGATTACCTGCTTCCCTTCTTCAGCGATCCGCGGTATCTGACGTATCAGGGTAAGCCGATGTTCCTGGTCTATCGCCCCCAGGATTTTCCCGCGATCAGCCAGATGTTCGCCGCGTGGCAGCGCTGGGCCGAGGATGCCGGCATATCGGGCATCAGTTTCATCAAGACGCTCACCTGTTTTGACGACAGGCCCGGCGGTCCGGAATATGCCGCCTCGGTGGCATTCGAGCCCTGGTTGGCAATCAGGCGACGGACGTCATTCGGGCTGCGCGCGAGATGGTTTGCGGAACGCGCGGTGCGAGCCCTGTTCCGTTCATTTGACGCGTGCCGATCGCATGAGTGGCCGTATGAAGCGATTTGGGAGCATATGGTCGCCCGGAAATACGCCACGAACGAGTTTCGCGGTGCCTTCGTGGGATGGGACAATACGCCGAGGCGCGGAGAGCATGCGAGGATCGTGTCGGGCGCGAATCCGCAGGCATTCGGACGCTTCATGCGGAGACAGCTGGCGGCGGCGGCGTCTGAGGGCTCGCCATTCGTGTTCGTGAACGCGTGGAACGAATGGGCGGAGGGGGCGGTTCTCGAGCCGGACGAGGCCCATGGCTACGCCTATCTCGAGCAGTTTCGCGATGCGGTGGAGGCCGTCCGCAGCTAGGGCAATCCCGCGGACTAACGTGATGGTGCGATCCTGGGGTGCTGCCGGCCGCTCAGCTTGTATGAGGCCTCTCCCGTCAGCGCGGAGGTGCTGCCCGGGCCCTCGGAAACCAGCGAGCGATGACGTCGAGCCGCTGCCTGACCCGTGCACCGACAACCTGTGGATCGAGGGTCCGGAGAATCGTTTCCCGTGCGTTGTGTCCCAATCGCGAGGCAAGGTGCCGGTCCGTGATCAGGCGACGCAAGGCTGCTGAGGCATGGTCAATATCGGGCTCCGCCCACGGAATACCGGCTTCGTAGGGGCCGATCGGGCGCGGCAGCGGTTTCAGTTCGAAGGCAACAGGCAGCGAGTTCGACTCGTCCATGAAGTCCATATTCGCTGACCACCCGGTGGCGACAACCGCTTTCCCGAGGTACATCATCTCGGCCAGAATGAGTCCGAAACCCTCGGCCCGATGCAACGACAGCAGGATGTCGCAGCACATCTGGAGATCCCATGCCTGCTGCCGTGTCAGGGCTGCATCGATGAACGTCACGTCTGTCACATCGCGCAATGCATCCTTCAGTTCCTGCCGTTCACGCTGATGATGCTGCGCGTTGATCGTCTTGATGACCAGCCCGAGCGACGGCTCCGCCGCTTTGGCCTGCCGGAAGGCCGCGATGGCGGCCTGGGGATTCTTCCGCTCCTGGAAGGAATGAAAGTCATACATGACCAGAACGAGGCACTTGTCCTCCGGCAGTCCGAACGCGGAGCGTTTCACACCGGGTGTTGGCGTAAAACGCACTGCGTGGGGGATCATCACCACAGGCACCGGCGCGACCGGACCGATAGCTTTCTGGATGAATGTGGAAGGAACCCAGAGTTCGTCGACCTCGGCAAACGCGTCGTGAAAGCGCTGCGGCAAGATCAGCTGTTCCCAGTGCCAGAAGCCGATTCGATAACCGGAATGGTGGCCAATGGCCCGGAGATGCTGGGCGGCGGCGAGTGTGACATCGGCGTTGTAAAACAGGATGTCGATGGGGCGTTGCTCGTGTCGGGGGAAGCTGGTCGCGCCGATGGTGCTCACGGGAGCAGCGAACAGTTCGCCGGCGTCGATGCGGGTGACGGCGATGCCGGCTTCATCACACGAGCCGGCGAGGGAACGGGCCGCTTCGCCGATCCCGAGGTCACTGCCGAAATAGCCAAGAATGTTCACGCCCGGCGCGTTCTGAACGGGGCGCCTGGGTGCGGGGGATGGCGCAACATGCCCGAGGATCTGCTTCGGGTGCGGCTCCGGTGTCTTTGCAGCGTCACTGCGAAGACACGGACGATAGGCGAGCCCCGGGAAAAATCCTGCCCCCAGCGAGACTAGCCGCGTGAGTGGAATCACGGCGCAGTCGCGAACGGGGCCAGATGCCAGCGGCGATTGAGCGATATACCGCAGGAGCCTCGCCAGCCACCCCGGCGAGCGACGTGCCTCTTGTGACAATCCCGTTCTCAAGAGCAGCCTCGCCATTCCCAGTCGGCTCCTCATCCACGGCCGCCACGCCCGGATTTCCGCCGGAGTGGCGGGCCTGCCGAGAAGTTGATCGCTCAGCCCGTGCAATCTGCCGATTTCTCCGAGGGCGAAGAACGAGGAGGCAATTGTGTCTGCCTCGGTGGCGTCTGACAGTTCGAGGCGCAGGAGATCCGGGCGGGAGAATGGCCGGCCCGCGCATGCCTGATGCAATGTCCCGTCTCGACGGAATCGTGCGCGTTCCGGAGGGGTTATTCTGCTGCCGTCGGAGAAAACGGTGAACTCATCCGGCAGTCGGGCATACCAGGCCGAGCCGAGTTCCTGCAGCGCCTCCGCGTACTTGCGCGTGAGTTGGACGACAGTCTTGTTGGCGACTCGTATTTCCTGCGAGTGCGTTGGTGATTCGGGATGCTCGGGGGTGAAGCCGCTGAAATTGAAAAACACCAGCATCTCGTCATCGGCAAGGAGATGGCCGGTACGATCGACATGCAGCCGTCGTTCCCCGAGATTCCAGCGTGTGACGTTGTATCCCCGATGACGCAGAACCGCCGTGCGGTCGCACAGGGCAGGAATCAGATCGTGCCATCGTTGATCTGCGGGCAACCGGTCTGCCAGGGAGAGGAAGCCGTTTGCGAGCAGCTTTTCCTGCCACCAGCGGATGAATTGGCAGGTGTTATCCGTCCGCTGAACCGCGAGAAAATCAGGATTGTAGGTGCCCAGCTTCAGCGTATTGACCGCATCTGGATGCCGCCTGCCTGAGATCGGCGCAGTAAAGTTTGGGGTCAAGACGACATCGGCTGTCGTGTCGAGCAGGCGGAACGCCTCGAGGAGCGGCTGATAGATCCGGATTTGAGGAGCGATGAACACTACGGTGTCGTAACCGAGAGAGAATAGATGCTCGAAAATCCATGGCTGTGCGACAGAAGCCATCTCGGAAGAGTCGTATTGAAACAGGCAGTCGTCTCCTCCCGGCAGGCCGAGTGATACGATGGGAATGGTCGTGAACTCATCGCGCAGCGAGTCCGCCTGCTGTGTGTCTCGGGCAATCAGAACACAGAAGCGGTCTGCTTCGGGGTGATGCTCGGCCACGCTCTGCATCAGCGCCCTCGCGAAATGGAGCGAGTGGCACGATGCGATGGTGACGATGCAAGATTTCAATGGGCTAGGAATCCTTCTCGGCGTTTTGCTCTAGGGCCGTGCCGAGAGGCGGCGGATCGCGCGACAGTCGATTTCGTTCCGGTCTGTCAGATCGGCAGGTCAGTTGGCTGCCGCCTGCGTTTCACACATAGAAAATGCCCGATGGGCTGATCACGGCTGTCATCCGCAGCGAGTCCAAGGTGGAGCTGTTGATATTGCGAGAGGAGGGGGTGCTGCCTGAAGACGTATTCCGGCCCCCATGGATGACGCAATGTCTCCAAGGTAGGGCTTTGCCTTTCAGCAGAACAGCCCTATGCGGTTGTGGAGGCACAGCAACCAACCAGGGCTGCAGCGACTCTGGGGCTGGGGGCCGGTATCCCGAGACGCTGTGTGGCCGGATCGTGGTGGAGTCACCTGAGTCTGCTGGTCCGCGCTTGGGAGGTAGCTCTGCAGTTTGACATGCCCTTCAGGCCATGGACCAAGGTGCTCGGCGGCGATAGGCTGCAGGGACTTCCTGCCTGATCGATCCTTGGAGCAACGGACCTGAGGGAGTAGATTCTCAATCCAACCCCAGCGCCGCACTTTTCAAAACGGCAGTCACAGCGTAGCGGCCATGAGCAGCGAAATTCCCTTCAACCGTCCTTTCGTTGCCGGCAAGGAGTTGTTCTACATCGCTCAGGCGATCACGTTGAACAACCTTGGAGGAGATGGCCATTTCACGAGCCAATGTTCCCGTCTGCTCGAGGAGCGGTTCAGGATACCCAGAGTGTTGCTGGTTGCATCGTGCACCGCCGCTCTTGAGATGTCAGCGATCCTCTTTGACCTCAAGCCTGGGGATGAGGTTCTGATCCCCTCCTTCACCTTCGTGTCTACAGCCAGTTGCCTCGTCAGGCTGGGCGTCCGGCCCGTCTTCGTCGACATTCGGCCGGATACCCTCAATATCAACGAAGGTCTGATCGAGGAGGCGATCACCAGCCGAACCCGTGCCATCTTTCCCGTTCATTACGCCGGCTTGGGCTGCAATATGCCGCGGATCATGGAGATCGCCGATCGGCACGGCCTTCTGGTCGCCGAGGATGCGGCCCAGGGCGTGAACTCATATCAGAACGGTCGGGCTCTGGGATCGATCGGCCATCTTGGTTGCTACAGCTTTCATGAGACGAAGAACATAATCTGCGGCGAGGGTGGCGCGCTGTGCATCAACGATCCGTCACTCATCGAACGCGCAGAGATCATCCGCGACAAGGGGACGAACAGAAAACAGTTCTTCCGGGGCCACGTTGACAAGTACACATGGGTCGACAATGGCTCGAGCTACGTGCCGAGCGAGCTCACGATGGCTTTCCTCTATGCCCAGCTTGAGATGGCCGACGCGATCAACGCCCGGCGGCGGGGGATCTACGACTATTATCGGAAAGCCCTGGTGCCGCTGGCGGAGGAGGGATTGTTGCGTTTGCCTGCTCCGTGTGCCCCGGAGGAGTCGAACTTTCATCTCTTCTATATACTCCTCGAGAATGAGGTGACCCGAACTGCCTTGATGGAGCATCTCAACAGGCAGGGTATCAATGCGGTTTTCCATTACGTGCCATTGCACAGTTCCCCCATGGGCCGTCTGCATGGATTCACGGTCCGCGATCTCCCCGTCACCGACGATATCAGCGGCAGGTTGTTGAGACTCCCGCTCTATTACGACATCACGGAGGCCGACCAAAAGCGTGTCGTCGAGCAGATCGGGGTGTTCTTCAGGGAAGTTTTGCCGCGATCGTGAAGCATTCCCTCTGGGGCATGTTCAAGGGGAGTCGACGGTGTCGACGTGACGGACGATTTTGGGGGAATGATGTTGTTGGATCCCTATCGGCTCGATGAAAGGACCGGAATCCGGGTTCCGCCGCATCGGGTGAGCCATCGCGATCAGGACTACGATTCCCGGGGACACGACCGTTTGGCCGCCATGCAACGGGACCATTTCTGGTATCGGGGCCGGCACAGATTTCTCCTTCACGCCGTGCGGAAATGGGGCCTGCCTCATTTCCCCACGGATTCGTCCCCGCGGGTGATCGATCTGGGGGGGGGCTGTGGAGGCTGGGTGCGGTACCTCGCAGACGCCTCCCCATGGCTCACCCCTGAGTTGGCCCTGGGAGATTCTTCCGCGCATGCGTTGGATCTGGCGACAGGATCCTTGCCGTTGTCGACATTGCGGTTTCAGACTGACATTCTCGACCTTCAGTGGACCAACCGCTGGGACTGCGCGTTTCTGCTGGATGTGCTGGAGCACATCCAGGATCACGAGGGGGCTCTCCGAGGAATCCGGCGGGCTGTCGCCCCCGGCGGCTTGCTGTTTGTCACCGTTCCCGCCCTGAAGGCGTTCTGGTCGTATGTCGATGACGTTGGGAACCATCAACGGAGGTATCAGGTCGGCGATTTCGCCCCGCTGGCTCAATCAACCGGATGGGAACTCCTCGACTGCCGGTACTTCATGTTTCTCCTCAGCCCTCTGCTCTGGTTGCGGCGGTCGAGTCAGGGCCGGGCCGTCGGACAACTTACGAGCGACCAGCGGCTGGAGTTGGCCCAGAAGGGGGACGAAGTTCCTCCGTGGCTCATCAACCAGGGGCTTTGGGCCATCTTCGCCAGCGAAACCCCAATCGGCCACCTCGTGCGATTTCCATGGGGAACATCGATCCTGGCCGTGATGAGAAAAACCGGAGAATGACCCGCGGCTCATCCCTGCCCTGAAGTGGTCCCTGAGGAGGACGGAGGATCAAGACCACCAATTCGTTCGGCAACCACGTACAACGGTCGCCCTTTCACCTGCTCAAAAATCTGGCCGACGTACAGTCCCACGACCCCCTGGATGGCGATGATGGCGCCGCCCAGTAGAGAGGTGATCACCAAGGTGCTTGCCCAGCCGGGCGGAGGACTGCCATGCAGCGCTGTCCAGAAGGCCCACCCGCCCACGGTAAGTCCCAGCATCGAAATCAGGGCCCCCAGCAGCACGACCGCCTCGAGCCAGCGAGTGTTTTGGAAGAGGAGGCCCTGGATCGCATGCCGCAGGAGTTGCGAAAGGGAATAGCCGCTTTTTCCCGACGCGCGGGGCTGATGAACGTAGTCGATCATCACCGGGGTGAACCCGAGCCACTGGACGATATGAAGGTAATGTCGATTAATGTCCTGAAACGTATTGAACTGATCAATCACAGGTCGACCGATCAGGCTCAGCGAGCCCAAGTCGGGCCGTGGGGGGTGGCCGCTGAGCAAACGGATGATCCGGTCGTAAGCCCACGATGTCGCTCGCTTGAGCAGCGAGTGCTTCCGGGACAGTCGCCGCGCGAAGACCACCTGATGCCCTTCCTGAAACTTCTCGTAAAGTCTGGGGATGATCTCGGGTGGCTCCTGGAGATCGCAGTCGAGCACCACCGCCGCCTGTCCCCGGCACTCGCGCAGCCCCGCGGAGATCGCCTTATGCTGGCCGAAATTACGACTGAGGCGAATGGCCCGCACGTGGGCAGGATCACGGCGAGCCAGAGCCGATATCACCAGCCAGGAATCATCGGGCCCACAGTCGTCCACGAGCACGATCTCATACTCCAGCCCGAGGGCTTGGACGGTCTGGGAGATGCGGTGGTGGAGCGCTTCCAGGCAGCGCTGGCACCCGTACACGGGACTGATGATGCTGATGTCGATCATGGGCCTGTCGGTCGATGAAAAACTGCCGTGCCGTTTTGGCGCAGAGGAGTCAAGCAGGGCTGTGAAGCATCAGCTCTTCTCGAGCACCGCGAGGCCGAAGCCTGTAACGCCGTATTGCGGGCCATTATAGAGCATGTACCGGTGACTCCCGTGATCAAACACGGAAGGGTACGACAGCGCGTCGGCGTCCCACCCGTCGGGCGAGGGTGAGATGCCCACTCGGGCGTCCTTGCGGGTCCAGTGCAGACCGTCATGGCTCTCGGCGTAGCCGATGTTGTACACCTCCCCGCGATGGCAGTACCACATCCTGTAGAGGTCACCGTCACGAATCACGCAGGGGCGAGTGAACGCGCAGTCGCCACGCAGATCACCCCCCAGGCAGAGCGACTGGTGATACCGCCGCCAGTGCACGCCGTCGTCCGATTCGGCGAGCTTGAAAGCATGCGGTATGTCCCGCAAATCGTCCGGCGTCGGCGTGAGGTTGGTGCCGTACCACATCTTCCATGCGCCTGCCTCACCGATAACCCACGGGTAGGAGAGGTTGTATGGGTCATGGGGATCGCGGTCGAGAATCGGGCCGGGAGCGATCCTCTCAAAGACCGGTTCGCCATTCGCGTCGGGGAGCATTTCCGCCAGACCGATCGCGTTTCGCCACGGGGTGTCTCGTCCGAGATTCCAGCCGACGTAGTAGAGCAGCGTTCGGTTTCGCCCGGTCACGAGGCAGCCAATCGAGACCCCGCGGTCATCGAAAGCACCGCGGGGGCCGGGGCTGAAGGCCGGCTGGCGGGAGAGTTCGAGGATCTTGTGTGGTTGGTCGAGATCGATCAGGAGCCAGGCGACATATGCCCGGTTGGCGTCATCACGGCAGTTGAAGTAGATCCTGACGAGCGAGCCTTCGAGCGATTCCGCGATCGGGTTGGCAGCATGCGTGCGCATCCACGGGTATTCCCCCGAGGCGCAGAAAATCCGGCCGAGTTTTCGCCACTTCATACCCAGCGGTCCGTGAACAGATGTGTGAGGCCGCTCGATTCGGCAGCCGAAGCCCCTGTGGTGCATCGCCTTGGCCGGGGTTCCCTCGAGCGACAATAGGTCAGGGAAGCCAGCACTCTACAGCCCCGAGCGGCTGGCAGGTACGGGCGACGCCTGTGTGGCCCGTGCCGCGTGGAGCGAGTCCTCGGCGGTATTCTTCATGACGAGCGATCCGGCACCAATCAAAGTTCCATCGGCGACATGGATCCCTTCGCGGATGGTGGCATTCACCCCAAGAAAGCATCGCTGACCGATGGTGACGTTGCCCGAAATAACGACATGTGATGACACAAACACATGATCGCCGATGGACGAATGATGGCCGACATGGTTGCCGCTCCACAGGGTGACGTTTTCGCCGATACGGGCGAACGGCTGGATTGTGTTGTCTTCGAGGATGAACTGATTGGCACGCCGCTGGAAGCCCGGCCAGACGGTCGCCTTCGAACTGATGTAGTGGGCCAGTTCGTAGCCCTTCTGGCGCGCCTGGATGAACTTCTGGGCGCGGAGTGTATTCATCCCCGAATAGCTGACGGCGACGAACATCGCATAGCGGTCGGGCGGAAATGCTTTCTCGACCTCCTCAAAGGCGACCACCGGAAGGCCGCGCAGGGAAGGTTCCTTCATGTGCTGTCCGTCCACGGTGTACGCGGCGATGCTCTGCGAAGAGTCGTGGGTGAAATAGAAGGCGGCAAGTTCGGCGATCTGGCCGGTTCCGAAGAGTACAATCGGTGCTGTCATGCTTGGGTCCCGTTCGGGCATCCCTGCGGGGCGACGGACAGGCAGACGAGGGCTGGTGACGGAGGAGTCAGCGCGGTCGACTTTCGGCGTAGAGCACCAAGCACGACGGGTGCCGGCACGACCATTTCTGGGCGAGATGCCACGGATAGAGAATCCACTCGTTGAGAAAGATTCCAAATACTTCAGGAATCGTGGTCTTCAGGAACACCGATCGATCACCCGACGCCATTGTCCTTTCCCGCATGGAGCGGCTCCTCTGGCCCCGTTCAGCATACCAAACCAGGACATTGGACATCCCCAGAAGGAGGTTGGAGAGCGGGAACGTGAGTCCGGAGAGGTGGACAACATCCCACGATTCCTGAGCGAGGCGCCTCGCCAGAGAGTCTTGCGTGTAGCGTCGGAAGTGGCCGGCGATCTCGTCCTCGATTCCCCAGTGGGGTTCCGATCCCGGCACAATCGTAATCAAGAGTCCGTCCGGGGCGAGGAGTTGTCGGCAGCGTCTGAAGTAGGCTGATTCACAGGCGTCGTCCATGTGCTCAACGACCATGCAGGAAATGATCAGGTCGAAGCGAGCGTGGTCGAGCCAGGGATCGGCTTCGAGGAAGTCGGTGTGCCTGGTCCGGTAGCGACCATCGCGCACGAACGCCCGGTTGGTTGCTTCGGCGCGGGCCAGACTCGGGGCGTTGAGATCAATTCCCGCTCCGGTCCACCCCTGTCCAAGGAGTATTTCGCTCACCCAGCCTGAGCCGCACCCCACCTCCAGAAACCGGCCCGGCTTGAGCCGTCGGAGGCGTTCCTTCAGATACATCCCCTGCAAGATCGTACCCGGCGGCTTCACCATCACAAGCAGTCTCCAAAGGCGACGGGGTCAGCCCTGTCCGGCCCGGTAGAACCGTTTGTCAGGGGGCTGATAATACTCCTCGAGGCTCGTCACCACTCGCGTATACCAGCCGAGGAGTTGCCGGGATCGTTCTGGCAACGAGTGCAGCATGCCGTCGCCCAAGGCGCGGACATGATCGATCTGCGGCTTGATCCACGAACGCGTGAACTGGTGATTGATCGCCAGGCGATCGGAGCCGGAGGCGTTGCGGCCGGAGGCGTGCCAGAGCGTGGAATCAAAGACGATCATGGTGCCAGGGGGACAGGTCAATGGTACGGCATTCCTGGTGAGATAGTCCCGGTTAGGGGTTTCCGTTTTTTGCTGTGAGCCGGGGACAACGAGCGTCGAGCCGTTCGCGACCGTGAACTCGCTGACCGCGATGAAAACATTGATGGAGGCAAGGTAGCCGTTCAGCAGTCGGCGGAAATCCATATGGAAATTGTTCTGAAAAACCTCCGGGGTGGAGCCGCTCGGGAGGCTCGGAAGGATGAACCCATTCTGCAGGTGGAGAACGGCCGTTGGCGACACCGTGGCGTCGACGACGGCGAGGATCTCGGGAATCTCGAGATATCGCATGAAGAAGCGGTCGTACTTCATCATCAGCCGGAGCACGCCCAACTCCCCAGCACGGCTGAGGCGATCCTCGCCGATATCGGCGAGGATCCGTTGGTGGACGATGCGGAGCCGGTTACCCGTCTCTATGAGCATATCCTGTGGAACCGCGCCCGTGACCAGCGCGTACCCCACGTCGCGGATCCTGTCGAGCGCGTGCGCGAGCCAGCAGGCATCGGTTCTGCAGCATAAGAGGGTGTCTTCGGGCTTCATCGATCTTTCCGAACGAGGATGGTGAATTCCCAGAGCCCGTAGTCGTGGAGAAGGCTCACGTGGCGGGTGAAACGCCGCTGACAGGCCTCGAACATGCGGCAGGGAACGGCGTAGTGGAGATCTGGCCGCCGGCGGTCGGGATCGCTCGAGCTTGTCAGGAGATTGAAGGCGAATCCGCGCGTTGACATTCGCGACATTTGCTCCAGAGTCTCGAGGATATATTCGTGCCAGATCTCGTCGGGGGTCGTTTGCTTGACGTTCAAGATCCCGCTGGCCACAACGTAATCGGCAGGTTGGTCGCTTGCGGCGCCGACTTCGAATGTGGCGGGAGGCTCGTCCGGATGGAGCGTCCGGGCTTCGTGGATCATCGCCTCGGAGATATCGATTCCCCGATAGAGTACCGGGTCGCCGGCTGCCCTGAGGTGATCGAGCAGGGCTCCGTAGCCACATCCCAGATCGATGAGGCTGTAATCACTGCCCCTGTTGCAGAGCTTCAGGAGTTGTTCGAACCGCTCGACTTGTCCCTCGCGGGAATTCCAGTCCACTCCCTGAGGGGTGGGGCCGTGGGCCGTGACCTTGCGTGTGTAGTAGTTGCGGACATGCTCCTGAATGTCGGGCGACGTCATGCAAGGGGCTCCCGCTGGAGGTGCCGCGCCGCCTCTGGGCCTGTGTGAACGAGCACGTCAAGGATGCTCACGGCATGTTCGAACGGCGGGTGGACTTGTGGGTATTCGGGATAGCCGTCATAGCGCATCCACGACAGACCAATTCCGGCCTCAGCAAAGACCTCCGGGGTCAGATAGTCTTTTGCGGCAGGGCCCGACAGGTACTCTGTTGCACCGGCGGCCTGACACAAGCTCACCAGCCGTTCCGTCTTCGAGCCGGTAGGATGATACTCGTAATCGTCTGTCAGTCGGGTCGATATGCCGAGGAGGCAACAGAGATCCTGCAGGAATAGTCGATTGACATCGCTCAACAATCGGCACCCTGAAGCCTTGCCGTAGAGGGTTTCAAGCCGTTGGGCATGGGCTTGGAAGTGCGGCGCTTCATCATACGCGTCTTTGAGCTTGCCCCAGTGACGCTCCGCCCAGCCGGAATCCGAGATTTCGGTTTCCCGGATCGACTGGAGGTATCGTCCGGTCGCCTTGACCGGGATGGTCAGCCAGACGGTTCCGCCACGACTCTTGATCCGATTTCTGTTGCGCCAATCCCGCCGGGTGTATTGGACGCTGTCGAGCAGGATGAACTCGTCCACCTGCCGAATCATGTCGAAATATCCCTTCCAAGGGATGTAATTCGACTGCACGATCGCGATTCGCTTGGGGTTCATTGCCGGTGTCGACTTGGGTGACTGCGTCACGCGTTCGCGGGAAGGTTTGATGCTCATGACAGGCCGCTTTCCATTCTGACGCCTGTCTCTTCAGGGATAGCGGGCGGAGGAGGGGCGGCGCTCCGGTCGTGTGGCCGCCAGGGGGCGAACTGCATTCTATGCCTCAGAGTCTCAGTTTGGTGGCTGGATGTCAGTGGGCCGATTCGGGACCTTCGTTATCCGACTGCGGGGTGGGGGGATCAAGAAACGGCAGCGAGCCAAACTGCCCCGCGTCGGTGTCGTAGAGCCGCAGGAGGAGTTGATGGTTTGTGACAGAATGCCCCGGTCGGAGACTGACGTGCAGTTCGCGGTCTACCGAAAGATCGATCGGGGGGGCGAAGCCGCCGCCAGAAGACTCCTGTTCGCTCCGATCCCGGCCTTCCATCGTCGCGATGGCGGCAAGCGGGACCGTCCGACGTGTGGTCAGGTCGTCAAGAGCGATACGCCCGAGTGATTGCCCGGGCCGAGCCGCGATCGACACAGAGAATGCTTGCGGATCGGTCCATCGGCAGCAGTCCACAAGCCGGGGTGCGGGCTGTGATTTCAGTGACAGCAGATGGAACCCATTCACGGCCCCCCGATCGTCATAGGCCTGCCGCATGTCACGGATCAGCCTGGGCTCCATGGTGGATTGATTGTCGCGGGTGAACTGGCCGAAGAGGGGTTCGTGGTAGACAAAGAAGCCCCGCTCATGGCTCCCAAGGTCGATCATCAGGTCGTGCTGGTCGGAGTCTGAGAAGACCTGCACGACAGTACTCAGTGTGACATCGCTCGGTGTCGGCTTGCCCGTCCAGAAATAGAGGCTGTTGAGACCGATATTCGCAAGAAAGGTGTCCGAGTGAAGCGTCAGGTTCGTGGCCAGCCAACGGTAGACCGCTGCCTGATGCTCCTCGATACGCAGTTGGTGCGCGCCCGGGAGATTGAGAACCACTCTGGAGGCATGGATGCGCTCGGCCTTGCCAACCTGGTGGAGCAGCACCGCGACGACCGCGGTCAACACCACCGGCGTCCACGCCCGCAGAGCCGTGGAAGCGAGCGAACCTGCTTGAATCCGGCGGCGTAGCCAAGCAAGCCCGTCGCCCAGACAGATCGCCGCGATCGGCAGGAAAAGAAAGGAGCCAGTGGTGCTCTGCGTGCCAGCCACGGGATAGATGATCAGCACCTCAAGCAGGGTGAACCAGCAAAGGGAGAGTCGGGCCAGAGGCGATCGGTTCGGCACAGCAAACGGCGGGAGGAGCGCCAGGCCCAGGAAGGGAGCGGCGTAGAAGATCAGCCGGCCATTCCCGGCCCACCACTGGCCTGTTCGCTGTGCTTCCAGCACCGTGGCGAACACGACTCCGCCGAACAGCATTTTCAGCCCCACGATAAGGAGCGTCTGGAGGCTCTTGAGACGAGGGTGTGCGGGGGGCGGCAGGATGGTCGCTGTGCAGAGAAGGAGTGGGGCCACCCAGATGGCGTGCCAGGCGCTCTGTCCGTTCGGGAGGGGAATGAGGAAGTGCCCCGTGAACCTCATCGCCCGCAGAACGAGCCCCTCCCAGAGGCCGTGGGGCGAGGTACCTCTCACGAAGACAAAAACGCACGAGAGCAGGCCGGGAAGCACAAGTGCCAGCACCACGATCCACCACCGGGGCGGGGTCCGTTCGAGTTCCCGATGCCGTTGGCTGATGAGAAGACACACCACCGAGAGCACCATGGTGCCGGCCAATCTGAAAGTGGCTCGATCGTGCAGATTGCCGCTCGTGAGGAGCACAGGCAGGGCCACTGCGGCCCCGGCGATGCCCCAGCGAGCGGCTCGCCAGAGCGTGCCACGATCGAACACGAACAGAACCGAAATCAGCCACGCGATTGCGGCGAGCACCCCGACGTTGATCTTGACGAAGGTCAGGCTCGTCGCGATCGCCGCGCCGAGAGCCAGGGGGAATTCGCTTCGTCCGGGCCTGGCGCTGGCGGATGACGCCGCAAGACCGGCGAAGAGAAGTGTGCAGATCTCCTGGGGATGAGCGGGCTCGTAACGCAGCGTAGTGAGGTGAAAAAGCACGCCGAGAAAAGTGAGCGCGACCATCGAAGCCTGGCGGGTCAGGAGCCAGACGCAGAGGCAGCAGAGGGCGATCGAGCCAATCCAATACCCCATGGTCACGAAGCGAACGCCGTCGGTCGTGAGGGGAACTCCGAGTGGCCCGTACGTGAGCCCGTAAACCAGATAATAGAACGGGCCGTAGGTATTCGGAATTCGGTCGTACATCACGCCGCCATCGAGAAAATGGCGGAGGACGATCATCATCCACCCTTCGTCGTCGTGGACCGAGAAGTGGCTGAAAAGACTGAATCCCATGTAGGCAACCGCCGCAACCGCCACGACGAGCGCTAATCCGCTCCGGAGCAGGAGAGTCAGATGGCGACCAGCGTTCCAACCTATGCCATGAACAGGCAGTGGAAGGAGGGAGCCTGTGTTGGATGCAGGAGACGAAAGTGGTGGCGAGGCCCGGAACGTGTCAATGACTGTGAGGCCCCAGCGTGGCGAGATGTGTGTCGCTTGGCAGATGAATCATGCGGGGGGACCGACCTCTGTTGCTGGCGGGAAGCCCCAGACTTTGCCAGAAGGATACAAGAAAAAGGTGCCAGCCACCAAATCTGGTAAAGCTGCCCGATTCTCTGTTTTCAGTGGCTGTCACCTTTTTTCACGATCGTCCATTCCCCGGAGGCGGTCAGGATTCGCTCCGGTGGCGTTGGATCAGGGCGTGTGTGAGGCGGGCTCGCCACAAGTGCAACTGCGGACCCGGTCGTCGCCAGCATCAGCCGGTGAACTGCTCGGGGCGGATCTTCCCGCCCAGCCGAACCCGGCTGGCCCGCAATGGCAGGGCCACGATTGGTGGCGGTTCGAGGCGGCCTTGAAAGCCTCCGAAAAAGTCGTAGTTGGAACGGTCCAGCAGCCCGTCTTCATCAGATCGGCGATTGGTGATCCGGTCCTGCAGGAAGAGGTGGTAGTAAACCCGCACGTCGCCACAGCGGCGGAGGGGGTCGAGGATCTGCTGCTCGATGGAAGGGAAGGTGACCGCCGAGCAGCGGGGCAGTCCATATAATGCCACCGCGATGGTTGGTTGCCGTGTCAT
>CAISJI010000089.1 GCA_903885565.1 uncultured Planctomycetaceae bacterium | reverse complement strand
GGGAGTATCGTCACAGCCTACAGCTATGTTCGCGGCGACTTTCCCGATTTTGCCGTCATATCCGGAAATCCGGCCACAGTGGTGGGCACTACGCAGGACCGGGATCGGGCGCTGCTGGCAGAACACCCAGAACTCAAAACCGCCTACGACGCGTGGGCAGAAAACCACGACTTTCACTCCTGACCTATGGTGCGGGATGTATGAAAGCCGCCTTCCTGACTGCCCGATCCGATCCAATGACGAAGGCTCACATCCCGCATCGCGGCAGGCACCTGTGACTCACCACCAACGAGGCAAGCTTCTCATCATCGTCAGTTCCGGCGTTCATGGGCGAACCTTCCATTCCCTCATCCGGCATGACTTTTCTGACATCCTGGCGATCACCGACGGCCCGATCGATTATTGCAGGCACGCCACAATTTCGTTCGGGATGCGAAATCCCTTCCGACTGTGGCGCGAGATCCGGAAGGTGCGGGCCATCATCGCCGATTATTGCCCTGACATCATCCACGTTCACCAGGCCAACAACTATGGATACGTGGCTGCTGTGGCCAACCGCAAACGCGTTCCTCTGGTCCTGACGACTTGGGGAAGCGACGTTCTCCTGCTCCCCAAGCAGGGACTCATTCACCGTGCTGTTGCCTGCAGATCGCTGAGGGAGGCCGACTTCATCACGGCCGACGCCTCCTTCATGGCGGATGCTATCCACGGCCTCGTCGGAAGAAGCGATGTAGCCATCGCCAACTTCGGGGTCGATGTTGCCGCCGCAGAAGAAGCACGCCCCAGAGAGCGGGTGATTTACTCGAACCGCCTCCATCACGATCTCTACAATATAGATCGGGTCATCGCCGGTGCTGCCCGATTCCTCAAGCCGCACCGCGACTGGTCCCTGACAATCGCCGGTAGCGGCCCAAAGACCGAAGCCCTCAAAGCACTGGCAGCATCACGGCTCCCTGCGAACCAGTATCGGTTTGTCGGATTCGTTCCACCGGAGGTCAATCGCGGGCACTCCCTCGCTTCGCATATCTATGTTTCCATCCCCACAAGCGATGGCACCTCGATGAGCCTTCTTGAGGCCATGGCCTGCGGTGCGATTCCGGTGGTTTCCGACCTCCCTGCCAATCGGGAATGGGTCCGCGACGGCGAAAATGGGGTCGTGCTGCGCAATGGGAATCTCGAAGACGCTTTGGAACGCAGCCTGGAACTCGATCAAAACGACGTCGCGCGACGCAATCAGGAGATCATCACCGAACGCGGGAGTCGCAAGGCTAACCGCCGCGTCTTCCTTTCAATCTACGACCGTTGTCGGTGAGTGGCCTCCGGTATCGTCCGCTTTTGTGAACGCCGGTTGAAAAGTGCAGAGTGCAGCGGCCGAAAGGTGCAGCGGTATGGGGTCGTGCGGAGACGGGGCCCCGAAACGCTCAGCGTACCCCGCGGAGCCCTGAACCGTGCGGTCGATCGCGGTCACACCGTTGGCCGGGATCCCACGTTTATGCTGCCACCAAACCCTCGCAAATCGCGACGAAAGCCGTCAGAATAGGCACCTGCCCGGCAGGCCGGGGATGATCTGCTGTAGCGCTGGAATGAATGCCCGTGAACCGGGAAAACACTCGGCGTTTCCCCTGGCTAACCAAGCGGAATCAGGACTTTGAGGACTTTTGGCACGGCCAGCTGGGACCGGTACCCAACGTGGCCGACAGCGCATCCAATGCAAGCATCCCCTCCCCCCAACGGTCTGTGGCAGTCCCTGGGTGTCGGTGCCCCGCGCCGAGCGGGGCGAGTGGCCGCTGGTTCCCCCGGCGCCATCCACAATCCTGCCGCTGATCGAAAGGGGCGTTCTTTGGCGCTGCGCCACGTCCTCCCCACCCTGGTTGTCGGACTCGGGCTCGCCCTGTCGATCGGCTTCGCGCGGGCCGAATGGGATCCTGTCGAGCGTTCGATCAGCGATCTCGAAGCGGCCTACACCGCCGGAAGCACAAGCGTGGTGGAGGTGGTGCAAACCTACCTCGCGCGGATCGCCCAGTTCGATCAACCCTCGACATCCACCAGCAGGTATCCGCTCAACTCGGTCGCTCAGATCAATCCGTCGGCGCTCGCCGACGCCGCTCGCATCGACTCGCTGCGGGCACAAGGGGCCACAACGAGCCAGTATCCGCTTCTCGGCGTGCCGGTGCTCGTCAAGGATTCTTACGATGTGGCCGGCCTGCCAACCAGAGTCGGCCTGAGCATCCTCGACGGCGCGAACACTCCCGGCGGTACAACGCTCACTGCCCTCAACGATGCCGCAAGCGTGGCGCGACTCCGCGACGCGGGTGCGATCATTCTGGGGAAGGCCACCATGAGTTCGCTGGCGTGGAGCACCGGCGGCATCGACAATGCCTTCGGGCTGGTCCGCAATCCCTACAACCTCAACCGTTTGCCCGGCGGCAGCAGTTCGGGGTCGGCCGTGAGCGTGGCGGCGAATCTGGCGATGCTGTCGATGGGAGGTGAAACCGGCGGATCGATCCGGATTCCCAGCACGTTCAACGCTCTCGTCGGACTCAAAACGAGCCTGGGGCTCATCGATCCCGAAGGCACATGGCCGCTCCGGTCGGGCCGTGATGTCGTCGGCCCGATGGCCAAGACGGTTGCGGATGTGGCGATCGCCATGAACGCGCTGGTCGGCCCCAGCCCGACCAATCCCTACAACAACACACCCCTCTATCCGACCGACGCCCCGGGGAGCATACGCCCGACCGACTACACCTCAGGCCTGACGCTGACAGCGCTCGAGGGAAAGGTGCTGGCGGTGCCACGAACGATGATGGTCGCCGCCGGGGACAGCGGCTTCGCTCCGGAGGGAACCGTCAACGACGTCATCGTGTCACAATTCTCTGCTGCGATCGGTGTCCTGCGGTCTCGGGGGGCCACGGTCATCGAGGTTGATGTCCCGGCAACCACAACCTTCTACACCACACTCGGCGCTGCCACGCCGACCACCGTTGGGTTCGGCTACGCCTACCCCACCACCCAGCCCGGCGGCACCACGCCCGACAACTCATGGACGATCTGGGCCACGGCGAGCTATCTCAACGACCAGATCATCCAGTACGACGATCCCGTCATCCGCGATCTTCACGAATTCAATCAATGGCTCCAGGCGGGCGCGACGGCCGGAGCAGGCAGCCCACTCGATCGGCTCGGCATGTTCGACTCGACATCCGGCACGTGGAGCGGAGTCGTGGGATATATCGACGAACTGACCCACGCCTACGACGCGGGATTGGCCGCCGGCTTCGCCACCTCTCTCGATGCACAACGAGGCCTGCAGGCCTACACCAGCCTGAGGATCGACCAATTTGACGGCTTTCTGGCGAACCCACACCTCTCCGACGACCCCCTCACCACCGATCTCGACGAATCGACCATCACCCACATCGATGCGCTCGTTGCGCCCACCTACGGGCGGGTCATGTCGCTGGTTCCGGCGAGCGAACGGATCCCCGGCATCGCCACCGGAGACTATTCCGGCGGCTCGGCTTACCTGCTGGGAAGGCTGGAGGCAAACATTCTCGGCGCGCCGGCCATCGCGGTGCCGATGGGCTATTTTGACGATGGCACACCGCTGAGCCTGCAGTTCATCGGCGGCTTTCTTCAGGAGCAGGCGATCCTCAGCCTCGCCTACGGCTACGAACAGGCCACGCATTGGCGGCACGCGCCGAATCTCGACCCGTTTGTGCCCGAAATCGATCCCGCCGGTTTCGGCAGCGTTGCGTCGCTGCTGATGGGGATGCTGGGACTTGCGGAACGCCCTCTCCGGCGCCGCAGGCCCTCAACCACTGAGCGATAGCTCGTGCCCAGCTTCCGGCCTGATGTCGGCCATTATTCCCGTGGCAGCGGCATGGTGTACGCTATCCCCTCTTGCTGAGCCACTGGTCCATTGTCTTTACGAGCAATGCGCATTCTCGTCACCGGCGCGACGGGCTTCATCGGCTCGCACTTCGCCAATACAGCCATCGCGGCAGGCCACGAGGTGATCGCAGTCTGCCGGAGGGGATCGCGGCCTCGCGTTCCGGTCTCTGACCGAGTGCGTTGGGTGGAAAAGCCGTTGGCCGATGTCGTGTCTGCCGACTGCGAGGGCATCGAGACACTCGCCTCCTTCAGTTCGCAGGGGGTATCGGCGCCGGAAACGACGTGGATGGACGCCTATCGCCACAACGTCCTGGATCAATTGAGCGTGCTTCAGGCAGCCGCGGACGCCAAAGTACGCCGGTTTGTCATCTGCGGAACCTGCCTTGAGTATGGAGCCACTGCGGAGCAGTTTGAACGCACGCCTGCCTCGGCTGCGCTGCGGCCGGTGGGTGCGTATGCATCTTCGAAGGCGGCTGGCTTCATGGCTGCACACAGCTTCGCACGCGACCGGGCAGTGGGCATGGCTTATCTCCGCCTGTTTCATTCATTCGGGGAAGGTCAACACCCCGACTCCTTCTGGCCATCGCTCCGCGCTGCGGCGCTTTCAGGCGCCGACTATCGGATGACGCCAGGGCAGCAGGTCCGCGCCTTCACCGCTGTGGCTGACGTTGCCCGGACATTCCTCGACGTGTGCATCAACCATCCCCTGCCGCCAGGCCTTCCCGAGGTTCACAACGTCGGAAGCGGACAGCCTGCAACATTGCTGGCCTTCGCGGAGCGATGGTGGAGGGAGTGGGGGGCGAGAGGCCGTCTTCTGCCCGGTGCCCTTCCCTATCGCAAGGGCGAGGTCATGCGTTTCGTGCCGGAACTGACGCTGCGATACACTCCGGCCTGATGCCCGCCCCTTTCAGCCACGTGAGTGTCTCATCATGAAGGTTCTGGTGACCGGTGGCTGTGGATTTCTGGGCAGCAACATAGTCCACGCCTTGCTCTCGCGGGGGGCTGAGGTGATCGTTGTCGATGCCCTGTCGCGTCCCGGATCCGATAGCAATCTGACCTGGCTTGAGTCGGCCGCAAGCCGTCATCAACTCCGCCACTTTTCAGTCCAGGTGCAGGATCGGGAAGCGATACGAAGCCTTGTTGAAGCGCACTCGCCGCTGGATTGGGTCGTCCACTTGGCTGGGCAGGTGGCGATGACCACGTCGCTGAGCGATCCGGCCACAGACTTCGACACCAACGTTCTCGGTGCGTTCAACATTCTGGAGGCCACCCGGCGACACTCGCCCAACGCGACCCTCACATACAGTTCCACAAACAAGGTGTACGGCGACCTCGCACATCTCCGCTACTCAGAGACTCCCACACGCTACCTGGCGGTTGACTACCCCGCAGGGTTTGACGAGAGCCTGCCGCTCGACTTTGCCTCGCCCTATGGGTGCTCGAAAGGCGCCGCAGACCAATACTTTCGCGACTGGTATCGCAGCTTCGGGCTCCGCACCACCGTTTTCCGGCACAGTTCGATTTATGGCGGCAGACAGTTTTCGACGTACGACCAGGGCTGGATTGGCTGGTTTTGTGCCAAGGCTATCGAACAACAGAAGAACCTCACGGCCCAACAGCCGGCTGAGCCGTTTACGATTGCCGGAACCGGAAAACAGGTCCGCGACGTGCTCCATGCTGCTGACCTCATCGAGTTCTACCTTGCCGCTTACGAGCATAAAGACGCGGCTGCTGGCGAGATCTTCAACATCGGCGGCGGCGTGTCGAACAGCCTGAGCCTGCTCGAGCTCTTTGCGCTGCTGGAGGAGATCCTTTCTCTCTGTCAACCGCTCGCATACCTCAAGAATCCGCGGCGGCACAGCGATCAGGACGTATTCATAGCCGATATCAGCAAGGCCCGAACACTCTTGGGCGTCACCCCGCGAGTCTCTGCCCGGGAAGGCATTGTCTCGATGCTCGAATGGGTGCGGTCCTGCATTCGAGACAAACCATTCGCCTGCTGATAGGGTTCTGATCTGCAGGCGACACCACCACAGGAAAGCGCTCGCTTGAAAACCCTGATCATTCTCTTGGGTCAGACGCGCTCGGCATCGCTGACAGGTGCCGGCTTTCAAAAGCATGTGATCGACGCATTCTCCCGCGAGGGAGAGGTGGACGTCGCCCTGTGTCGTTGCGCGGGCTACGAGGAACCCGACGATTTCTTCCGGAGCATCGCCAAATACTGCTGGGAATTTCCTGAGCCCGCTGCATGGTCGGACGTGTACCGAGCAACCGCCCGGGAACTCGGGGGCGAAGCCCCGGCGTGCACGCTGGCCGAGCCGCGGAGGCCCTCGAGGCGAGGGCCTCCGTACTGACTGCCGCCCATGCCCGTAACCCCGAGCGGTTCCTCTGAGGCGGTCCGAGGCCGCTGAAGCCGGCAGCGGAAGTCTGGATCAAACCACCCGTAAATCGGCCAACATCCCGCACACTTGAACTACCCAGCAACACTCAATTCGTTCCGCAGGTGTCTCCAAGTCATTGACACGTTCCGCGCAGCGACTCTCGTGAGAGTTCACCAACAAGTGCGTCGGTGAGTGGCTTGGGCGGGCTGGCGTGAAGACGTTGTTCATCGAGCCGGGTTCACCATGGGAGAACGGTTACGTGGAGAGCTTGAACGGCAAGCTCCGGGACGAGTTGCTGGCGCGGGAAGCGTTCGATACGCTGCTCGGGGCCAAGGTGCTCATCGAGCGGTGGCGGCAGCACTACAATACGATCCGGCCGCACAGCGCCCTGGGATTCCGACCCCCGGGGCCCGGCAGCCCTGTGCGGTCGCCGCGGCAACCGCACAGGGCTGGTCTGTTGGAGGTCGGAAACCTGACTTGGGATCTAGCGTCATTTATCGGGCAGGTCAGATGAAGTGGAAACCCACGCCCACTTTTGATGAGACCGTGAAGTGGACCGCTGACGGCTACTCGGGCACTTCACTGAACGAACATATGCTCTCAAGCATTTCCGTATTTCAAGCCCGCGCAGAAAAAGCAGGATGGGAAAAATGGCAAGCGCTCCAGAAACGCCTCTCATTCTAGATGCTTTCAGGCCTTTTCACGACTCGCGTGGATCTTTTCAGAAAATCTACCGGCTCGACCACCTCGCTCAAATCGGTGTCGATGAAACTTTTCGCGAGTGCTTCATTTCATTTTCTGAACCGGGCGTCATTCGAGGAATGCATTTTCAACTTCCTCCTGCCGACCACTGGAAACTCGTCTCTTGCATCGCAGGTGAGATTCAGGATGTCTGCGTGGATCTTCATGCAGGTGCGAACTACGGAACAATTCACTCGTTTCATTTTTCTCACGCGAATGGACACTCCCTTTTGATTCCTCCCGGATTCGCTCACGGCTTCATCGCTCGCGGTAAAATCCCTGCAGGAGTTCTTTACCTGACTTCAACTGAACATGCTCCTGATCTCGATCGGGGCATTCGTTGGGACAGTATTGGTTTTGATTGGGGTACAAAAGCTCCACAGATGAGTGATCGCGACTTACGCTTTCCTTCCCTTCAGGAGTTCAAGACTTCCTTTCAGGAGAAGAAATGAAAACTGCCTGGCTCACAGGAGCGACGGGATACCTTGGCAGCCATTTCGTCTCGCGGTTGAAAGCCCGCCATCCTGAGATGAAGGCTGTCGCTCTCACACGTAAAGATCCGGGGCTTTCAAAAGTCTTCACGGTCGCGACTCCGAAAGCTCAAGACTTCAGCCTGGAAGAACTGCAGAAACTTGCGAGAACTCACCCCCCCGATCTCATCGTTCACTTCGCCACACACTTTTTGAACGCCTACACTGCTGAAGAGTCTGAGGTGATGATCGATGCGAATATTCGTTTTCCGGTTCGCATGCTTGAGGCTTGCCGTGATTGCAAAGGGCTCTCATTTTTGAACTTCGGAAGTTTCTATTCACACGCAGATCTGAGTTTAGATGAGCCACTCAGTTTCTATGCGGCGAGCAAGCGCGCGTTCGAGTCGTTTTTGCAGTACTATGTGCAAGCGCTCTCTGGAAACGCGATCACGCTCAAGCTCTATGATGTGTACGGGCCTAAGGATCCAAGAAAAAAACTCATTCCGAAGTTTGTCGAAATTCTGAAGTCAGGCGCTTCGATGGATCTTTCTCCCGGCGACCAAAAACTGAGCTTGGTTCACGTCGATGATGTGATGGCTGCGACTGATATTGCGATCTCCCGTCTCGCTCAGAATCTTGCGTCGAGAAAATCCTCGCATGAGATTTTTCAACTTCCAGCTGCCTCTGATCCGAATGCTCTTCCTTCTCTTAAGGAGATTGTCAACGAGTTTGAACGAGCAGCCGGCAAGAAGATCGGAGTTCGCTTCGGCGCTCTTCCTTACCGTGAACGCGAAATCATGAGGCCGACTTTGCCTTTCGAGAGCCTTCCAGACTGGAAGCCAAAAGTCAGCCTAAGCGAAGGGTTTCGGCTCTTGATTCAGTCCGAGCATTAAAGCTTCTTCGAACTGACCTGCCTGCGGTGGCCCCCAAACCACGGCCAGCGCCGCCGCGGGCATTGAGCGGGGAGGAACGTAAGCGCGGTCTGGACGTCCTTCACGCCGAAGAGTTTGCGGACAAGGCCCCGGCTGAAACCTACGCGAAACTGCTCGATCAGGGCACTCGTCTCTGCTCCATCCGCACGATCCACCGCGCACTCGACGCCAACATCTGAGACCGCGAGCGTCGCAACCCAGCCTCGACTTCTGCCGCGGCTTCTTTCACGTGCATAACGAGGAGCAACGACACTGGAGAGTCGGTCTGCTGAAACCGGCCGTCGTGCACGCTGGCCAAGCCACGGAGGCCCCAGGCGAGGGCCTCCCTACTGGCTGCCGCCCATGCCCGTAACCCCGAGCGGTTCCTCTGAGGCGTTCCGAGGCCGCTGAAGCCGGCAGCGGAAGTCTGGATCAACGCACCCGATAATCGGCCAACAATCCGCACCCTTGAACTACCACGCGACACTCAATTCGTTCCGCAGGTGTCTCAAAGTCATTGACACGTTCCGGCGTGTTGAATAGCCTGCGGCTGAGAAGTCTTTGCGCTGCTGGAGGAGATTCTTTCTCTCTCTCAACCGCTCGCTTATGTCAAGAATCCGCGGCGGCACAGCGATCAGGACGTATTCATAGCCGACATCAGCAAGGCCCGAAAAATCTTGGGCGACACCCCGCGAGTCTTTGCCCGGGAAGGCATTGTCTCGATGCTCGAATGGGTGCGTTTCTGCATGTGACATGCGCCTCCCCCGCCGCTCATTCGATCCGAAAAGGCGACGGATGCGGCACGCGGATCCAGGAAAGGCTTCCGCGTCCGCCCGGTATTCCAGACAAACCATTCGCCTGCTGACAGCTTTTGATCCGCAGGCGACACCACCACAGGAAAGCGCTCGCTTGAAAACCCTGATCATTCTCTTGGGGCAGACGCGCTCGGCATCGCTGACAGGTGCCGGCTTTCAAAAGCATGTGATCGACGCATTCTCCCGCGAGGGAGAGGTGGACGTCGCCCTGTGTCGTTGCGCGGGCTACGAGGAACCCGACGATTTCTTCCGGAGCATCG
>CAISJI010000088.1 GCA_903885565.1 uncultured Planctomycetaceae bacterium | reverse complement strand
GCTTCGTCGACACCCACGAACCGGGATCCGGATAGCCCGGCGGAACCAGCCAATTGTGAAGTCACATAGCGGAAATTCGCCAAGAACCGGGAGCTCCCGAGGTCGCCGGCGCGCAGGACCATCACCAATGGCTCCGCACGACCACACCCATGTGGCGGAGGGCCTTTCAGCCGAGATGCTTCTCCAGAATCGCGGCAGGTTGCTCGGCCGCCTCGACGACGAAATCACGACCCTCGCCGGAAGCAGCTTCCTCCTCTCCAGCGAGAGCCTGGGATTTCTTCGCGGAAGCGGCGTGCAGCGGCTCGGCAGGTTTCTCCAGGTGCGCCATCTCAGCTCCCGGGCCGTCGGCTACATCCGCCCCCGTCGGGAGTTCGTCGAGAGTTCGTTTATCGAGAGACTCAAGCACCGTCAGGCGTCTTTGACCGAGTTCTTCAAGGACCTCGGTGATGGCCTACGCGCGCAGATCGCCACCCTCGACAAGGTGGTCGGACGGGAAAACGTCCGGCTTTGGAAGTACGAGCGGCACTCGTTTCCCGACGGGTGTGTCGTGGCTGACTTCTGCCGACACCGGGGAATCGACCGGGCACCGGTCGTCGATCGGGATGCCAACCGTTCGCTCTCTCTGCCAGCCGTCCGTCTTCTCGTTGCCTACCGCAACTTCTTCACCGCATCTCCGCCGGGCCGGCCAACGACCGAACACAACTCCGCCCTGACCGCGGCCCTCGGTGAAGTCGCCGGCCCGAGATTCCGCTTCCATCCCCTCCTCCTCAAACCGGTGATCCGCCGGCAGGGGATCCACCTCGACTGGCTCGAGGCGCGTGTCGGGGCGTCGCTCCGCGACGGCATGGACGACAACAGCGGGCCATCGATCCGCTGCGAGAAAGACTTCCTCGACTTCTCCCCGGAGTCGCTCGCCCGGCTCGGGCACCGGAGCCGCAGGATGCTGGGCCACTTCGGGGGCCGGTCGCCATGAAGATCCTGCTGGTGAACGACCACGGCCTGACGGCGGGGGGCGCAGAGTGCATCATCCTCTCGCTGCGTGACGAACTGCGCCGCCGCGGGGCTGATGCCACCGCGCAAAAGAGCATCCGGCCCCAAAGCCCCTGAGCCAGCATGGCCGGATCCCGAAACTGCTGCGAGAGCAGCAGCGGCACCAGCACAAGAATAGGGCAATGTCTGAAAGTCGCGTGTGCACGTCTCCGCTACAGACCTTTTGAAAGATGCTCTGCCCCGCAGAAGCGCGCCGACAACATGCGGGAGATGGCCCGCGCGCCTGAAGACGATGCTCACCAACTGTTCCCAAAGAGTGTCGGTCCGCACCAGCGTGTCGTCGAGATCAACCACAATCGAAAGGGCAGGGTCGGGCACAAACGCTTTCTGTTTGTCACGGCGCTGTAGGTGGGCTGGCGGGGGGTGCCGGGTTCTTCGGAACCTTGGCAGGCTGGGCCCTCGTGACTGGTATGCCCGGCCGATGGCGTTCCAGACATACAACAATCGTATCCTTCAGCCGGTAGACCGACTCACTTGAGGGCCAAGGATTCTTGTCTTTTGTCGATTCAATTGCCCGGCTCACTTCGTCTTCAGTCGGCGTCCGGAAGTTGGGTTTCCCCTGAAAGAGGTTCAGGTAATCGACATGGCGGGGGGGACAGAAAGATACCCGGTGAACATTCGCTAAAAAATCTCTCCCCGGATGCCTTACGTAAGGCTCCCGCTTGAATTGTGGGTAGTTGCCGACCACGACCAATGGCAAGGGATTTGGTGGCACCGTTTGATCAATGAGTATTTCGGCTCGGGCAGCTATGCGCTGGATCATGCTCAGTTCGTAAGTCGTCTTATAGGCTGCAAAATTACTTTCCTGAGTCGCGAGAATGAAGAAAAAATAGAGCAGAGTGATGGCCACGGCAGCACTCCACGCCCTGACCCTCTCAGTTCGTAGGCCGCATCCAATGAAAAAGGCAAGACAGTAGCCGTTGACGAAAACGATTCGCCCACACTTCTCGTAAGACATGCAGTTGATCACGTAGGTCGCGCGAAGCGCAATCGGCATCAGCGCAAGAACGCCGATCGCGATCAAAGCCGTCCTCCAGCCTCGCTGCCCTGCGCGCCGAAGCATGGCAAGAGCGCCGAGGGCGACTCCCAGTGCAGGCATAAACTGGATCTGTCTTGGGAGGCCGGGCAGATCTTGGATGAAGAAGGCACATATCTTGTCGTACGAGATGGCAACCTGCCGAAGGGCCTCGGGCAGGTTGCTCACGTGCGTGACCCTAGAGACATCCGAGTCATTGCGAAACCTGCTTTCGACGAGAATTTTGGACGAAATCCAATAGGCCCCAACTGCGATCGCTATTGCCACAAGCAGCAATATTCCATCCCGGATCGCCTGTCGGTCGGGCGCGAGGCTGGTATCCGTTTTCTTCGATTCGCTCCCAAGCGTGAGCAACACGGCCCCGGCTGCCAGAAAACTCACCAAGGCGATTTTCGGCTGATGGCACGCAATCGCCAGAAGAAAGAAAAATGCGGCGCCCATAACGCGAACGAAAATCAGCCGACTCCTGACAAACACAAGGATGCCGAGAATGACGAAGTGATCACCCAAAACGAACGTCAGTTGATCAGCCACAAACGAGTAATAGTCGAGGAACGCTGGGTACAGGCACAGGAGGGCAGCAACGCCCAGAACGTCGCGTTTTCTGCGCAGGCCGATGAGTTCTGCAAGAAGAATGCCGTTGATTGCCTGCAGTGCCGTGGCGCAGAGCATCATAAAAGGCTGCACGCCCGATCCACCCTGAGCCTGAAGCGTCAGGTCTTCCATCCAGCGACCAAGAGCAAGGGTCATGCCGCTTGGGAATGGGTAGAGCCAGATTTCTATTAACGTATGATTGGTGAGGATGATCGAGGTGTAGAAATAGCTGTAGGCTGCGATCTGCAGCAGCATGAGGATCGCAAAGACCGCTTTATTGCGCTCTGCCCATGCAGTCGCACCCTGAGCAAGTGGATCGAGCCAGCGGCGGACCTGTGTCTCGCTCCACGCTGAAATCTGCCCGATGGCTGTCATGGTGAAACTCCTTGTTTTGCGGCGACTGGTCTTTCGCAATTTTCTGATGGCGAAGGTGTAGCGTACGCACTGGCTTTTTGGTGGCCTAGGCGTCCGCTGAAAGGGGCGTCTGGTGCTTTCTAGCCTCACGAAACAGCGGGACATCTTCATGAAGTCTCAAGCAAGCGTCAGCACTGTCAGCCATGGATCACGACCCCCCAGATCTTTGAGATCGGGCCACGCGAGGGTAGCGCGGGCATCAACGGGATTTTCGCGGTGGTGGTGGTCAACGCCCGCTTGAGCCGGGAAAGAGAGAAGTTGCTCGCGTCGAGGCGCTCGAGGATCGCGCCAATCCGGCGTATCGTCCCCATGTTGCCATATTGCACGGCAACGCGAGCCAACTCGTCCGCTGTAACCCTGCCGGCGGCAAGGTCGTTTCGAGTCCAGTCATAGGACTCGGGTAGGCTGTCGAACTGGGACCAGTCGTAGACTGCATCAACGAGCATTCGGGCGCGTGACGAGTCCAAAAGCGTCTCGCCTGAGGGCGTCCGGATTTTCTCGACGCCGCCGAGCCTGTCCCTGGCGACCTTGATGAGTTTCATCGCGATGCTCCCAACCCGTCGCTCCCCCGAGATTGCAACGTTGTAGATTGTCGTGAGGGAAGAGAGCTGCTCCGAAAGCCGTACCGATTGAAGGCCTTCGGGCCTGTAATCTGATAGCGTGCGTTCCTGTCCGCCATCAGGGCGTTGATGGCGGTGGCCTCGTCGGGCGTCCAGATGCCGCCGAGAGGCAATCTCGGCGGAAACAGATACAGCCCCTTGCGGACGTTGGCGATCATGCCGGATCGCGACATGCGGCTGAGGAGTTCTCGCTCCTGCTTGGCGGAAAGGCGCAGCCCGAAGGCGAGGACGCCCACTCGCATGGTGCGGAGATTCCGCATCTGCGCGAGGGCGAAGGCAGCGCTTGTGAGCTGGCCAAGCTTCCTGGGCATGGAGGTATTCTATTTCTGGATAGTTGCCTGTGAAGCAATTATCGAAAAATACCATACCTTACAACCCCGCCACGCCGGAGAATGTTCCTGTGGGGCCGATCGACGAGCATTTCACCAACACTGGCCTCAATCTGCTCGAAGTCCCGGGCGACGTTCCTGTAGGTGGCGTTTCTGGTGTCGAAGGTGAGGTTGCTTGGCCGAGAGCAGATCCCGGTCGGCCTGAAATGCTCTGGCGGGATAATCGGGGACGGGAGCGAATTTCAATCCCTGCCGTGGAATACCCCGTAGCAAAATTCGCTCCCGTCCCCATTTCTGCCCCACTTGATGGG
>CAISJI010000087.1 GCA_903885565.1 uncultured Planctomycetaceae bacterium | reverse complement strand
GCTTCGTCGACACCCACGAACCGGGATCCGGATAGCCCGGCGGAACCAGCCAATTGTGAAGTCACATAGCGGAAATTCGCCAAGAACCGGGAGCTCCCGAGGTCGCCGGCGCGCAGGACCATCACCAATGGCTCCGCACGATCGTGCGCCAATTCCTGTTCCAGAAACTCCCACACCGCTTGGGGACGCAAGACCAGATTCAGGCACCGCGAGGATTTCATAAGAAACGGAAATCGACGCACCGCGACCAGCTTGGGCGGATCGGTCGTCGTCAGCGGGACCATCCATAGGTCCGAACCAGAAGTCGTGACTTGCTGGACTTCCGGCGTCAGGAAATCGCGCGGCGAGGGACGATACGGCAGACGTGGAGCGCGACGGTAGTCCGGTAGCCACGCCGACGCGTGAGGGTCGTCCGCAAACGGAGCATCGGGGATGCCTGGCTCGATCGTAAGATCGTACCGGATGCCTTCCTTTTTCAAAATCGGAATGAGGGCGTTCGAAAGGCAGCGGTCCCCAAACCGCGAAGCTTCCGGACGGCGTCCGAATACTTCGGCATGCCCTTCAATCGACGTGTGTAAACAGTGCGCGCACCAGTCGACGTCGGCAAAATCGGTGAACCAGCGCCGCTGTTTGGAATCCCATCGCCAGAAATGGGTATGAACCCCGGTGTAATCGCCGCACGCGCGGATCCATGGAACCAAATCCGGACAGGCCGACGGGATCCAGTTCAGCCTGCCGAAGGTTTGCAGCGTTTGCGGATCGAAACGCAGGAACCAATTGAAGCGCACTGTGCCCTGAGCCACAGCTTCGAATCGATTCCGCAGCGCCCGGAGTTCACCGAGTGCAATGGAGAGCCCCGTATTGTCATCCCGCGCGACCTTTGCGCGGCCATCCGGTTCTACGTCGATTGCAAAAATAATGGTGCGCGGCATCGAAAGGAACTCTTCACTATTTTCTCTACATTCCAGCGGGGGGATTCGAAATACGTGGCCGGTTTTACAAAATGCCTCCTGCCTGCGCGCGACGGCCACTTGGGCATAAGCTGAAGACCGGGGTTTCCCAGATGAAAACGCCCCGAAACGCTCTGGGGCAGATGGTCGCGATGACATTGTATCAACCTGCCACCGGCACCTCAACGGACAGTTTGTGCTTGGGCTGGGAGTGTGGCCCGTTGTGAACATGGGATTCCGGCACTGTTTCACCAACGGCGCAGAGTTTCTGCCTCGCATATTCGTGCCCGGGATCGAACAGCGAGCGATCTGCAATCGACTGTGGCTGCCGGTGGGTCGGAAGCGGCCAGCGAGGACGAGCGTTTCCAATGCTGGCGAAAGCCCCCAGCAGGCGCAGGAAAGCCCCCAGCGGCCGGCAGAAGAGTCGTGGCAGCTCTGTGGGATGCTGAGTGAAGATCCATCTCGATGTTCACGCCGGAGTGCCCGTATGGGGCACTGTCACTCTTTCCGGATGCGTTCAAGGACACGCCGTCGCTGCACCTGAACACGATGGACCACTCGCTCCTCTGGGCGGCCTCGACGCTGCTTCCGCAGCGGCTTGCCGAGGCCGGGAAACGCCGGCCAAAGGCCCGCTTCCGGCTCCTGGCCACCGACGAGACGGAGCTTCGCGGCCTGCTGGCTGCGGGCCTGCCGGCGATGCTGTGCAATCTCAACATGTTCGCCGACGAACGCGTCTTCCACCCGTTCCGTCCGCAGGCCGCCTCGTAGACGACAGAAGCGATCTGCATCGCGCCGAGATGTCTCGCCAGGAAGTGGTTCTCGCGGATCGCCATGGCGGCGATGTAGATCGCGTCCATCGTCTGGGCCGCGGCCGCAGCCCGCGACGGAGGATTCCCGCGACCTTGTCGGCCATCGCGGCCGGCTCCACCGGCAACTCCGCCTGTGGCCAGTCCTCGCCGAATCAACTCGGACGTTCCTCCGCTGAAACTGACGAGGAACGGCAGTTGGTTCTCCATCGCCTCGTAGGCGACGTACGGAGAATTTTCCTGGCGTGAGGGCATGATCGCCAGCGCCTTCCGCTCCTTGAGTATCCGCCGGGACTCATGCGGATTCAGCGACTTAGAGTGGCTGATTCTGAAGGGCAGACCTGCGGTCTCCTCGTCGAACCGCTTCTGGAAATGACCGGTGCCGAATCGTCCGAGGATGAGAACGCCGGGCCGAAGGTCGGTGCGCAAGTGGGCATTTCGAGGAGTTCTTCGGCGTCGGCAAACACCACCCACTCGCCGACATGGCGGCGGGCAATGGCGGTGATCTCGTCGCACTTGAGCGACTTGCAGAACGGCTTGTTGACCCACCGCGTGCGCTCGACGCCCGGCAGGCCCGCCAGCATAGTCAGGCTTTCGCGGCTCCACGTCCCGTGCATCACGAAGTGGAATCGGTCCACTCCCAGCCGCCGGTACCAGTGCACGAAATGAGGCAGCAGGTCGGCATCCGTCTCGCAGACAAACGAGATCAGCCGGAATCCTTCGGTTTGGTTGGGCTGCATCGTCATCGCGAGTTGCCGAAATGGTCGCCGGCAACGGACCGGACGGCGCGGCTCTCAAAGTCGCCAGAAAAACCACGCTTGCTCGCCTACCGAATGCACCTAGCTTACGTCACCTTCAGCGAGTGAGCCACGGGGCGGTAAACGGCCCTGATCGTCCAACGGACTGACTGACCCGAACATCCTCATCTCCTTGGCCACGATGGAGTCGACGTCACTCTGACGTCTCACTCGTCGACTGGCATTGAGTGACATCGTCGCAAACCGGGACTCATCGAGAAACAGGCTCTCGATTCCGGCAGCCAGACCTGCGAAGTTCTCCGGTGGGGCAAGCACGCCGCACTCCGCGTTGACGAATTCGGGAATGGCCCCCACGGCGCTGGTGACCGGCACCAAGCCGGAGGCCATCGCCTCATCACGGGATACTCCGTGGCTGTCGAACCTCTTGGGACAGAGAAACACGCCATATTCCCGATACATGTCGCGCAGCTCATCCGGCGATAGAAATCGGCGTTCGATGACCACGTTGCCGAACTGCCGCAGGGGTGCCAGCACCTCGTCAAACAGTCGGCCGTCACCAACAAACCGAAACTCCAGCTCCCCAAACCATGGCCTGTTCGCGAGCGACTGGATGGCCCGAACGCTGAGGTCATTGGCGTAGACCCGCGTTGCGTACGAGGAAATGGAGAGGATCTTCTTCCGTTGCTCCGGAGGCTTGGGGTGATAGACAAACAGTGTCGTATCGATTGGATTGTGGATGACCCGATATTTCTCCGGGGGAATGCGAACGCCAATGTCCTCCATCACCTGCTCGGCAAACATCCTCGACACGAATATCAGGCTGAGATTGGCGGGCATCTCTTCGAGCAATCCTCGCCAGAATGCGATGCGGGCGGTGCTCTCCTTCTGGGCCGCCAGCCGCTGCTGGTCGGTATCGTTGTTGAAATCACGCCGGTACCAGGGCTGAATCTCAAAACCGTGGATCCACACAAAGATCTTTTTCGTGTGGACATGGTGACGGAGCACGTTCCACAGTGGTTCATCGAGAAAGTGCACAAGCAAACTGCGATGATGCCCGTCTTCGAGCAGTCGCTGTAGATCGGCGGACGATCCCGTGATCACATCCACGTTGCGATATTCCTGGAACGACACCGCCGATTCATTTCGCAGCCGGAAGACATCAACCGGCAGGCCCTGCTGCGCATATCCCGCCACGCGGGTGTGCACGAACCCAAACCGGTAGAGATCGTCGTAGGAAGGATATTGCCGCACGATCACCAAGTGCTCGCGGCGACAGAGCAGTCGGACCGGGGAGGGAGTCCGGGGGCCCAATCGAACGGAACGAATCCTCGATGTGCCGCCCCCCTGCAGTCGAATTCCGAACCTGATCCATGCCGTACCGGGCGGAACGGGGAAGTTGCCCTCCCTATTCGCCTCCCTGACGACCCGCTCCAGTGGCTGCCGCTCGTTATCGAGAAATGTCACCGCGAGTCTCAGGTCGAGCCCAAGATCGGCATCGAGGTAGAACTGAGCCCGCTCCGCAAAGCAAAGTTCAGCAAGCGGAACGTCAGTCGTGGCATACACATAAATCATCTGGTCGGCCCGCAGCGTGGAGGTGACCTCCCATGCCTTCCCGGAGACCCGGAAAACGTACGGTTTACCCTCTGGTGGGGTGAAGAGCGTGGCAAGTTCGGCACCGGTGCGCACCGTCGTGGTGCTGTCTGCAAGGGGCTCGGACACAAGCGGCTCGGACGCCACACGATCTGCATGGGCCAACAGCTGCGACACAGGCAGCCCCTCGTCGAGCCCACGCAGATCGTTGACCGCCTCGGCATAAAAAGTCTCGAAGGCGGCGCCCGCCCCGTCCCGGCAGTAGTTGAACTCATCGACAGAGAGAAAGCCGTCGCCCTCGATCCTCCGTCCAGTCAGTCCCTGTACCCAGTCGGCCAACGGCATTGCGGCCACCAGCTCCGCACGCACCAGCGAACTCCGCGCTGGGACACTCTCCACCTCGCAATAGCGGTCGTCGGGCCGGATAAGACAGCAGCCGGACTCCGCCGACCACTGGTAGTGCGACACCTTGCCAATGGCCAAGGCCCGGCTGTAGCGGGTGGCCAGCGCCAGGTCGAGAAGATAGTTGGGCCCGTAGTAATCGGCGGCCACCATGCCGGCGATGAGCTCGCCTTCCCCGGCCAGATCGCCACACGTCAGCCCGGCGGCCATGCGTGGGGGCACGATCCGCACCGCCGCCCCCGCGCTATCAGGCTCGGGGACGAAGCCGTTCGGCACGACCACCACCAGACGTCGCTGG
>CAISJI010000086.1 GCA_903885565.1 uncultured Planctomycetaceae bacterium | reverse complement strand
GTTGTCGGCTCGGTACGGGCAACTGGAACTAATCGTGCCCTCGGCCGCCGACCTCATCGCCCCGAAGCTCCGCCGCGGCGAACCCCGCGACCTCGCTCATGCGGCCTGGGCCCGGTCGCAGGGCCTTATTTAAAGCCTCTCGTTTCGTTCCTTGCTCTGGAGACCGCGCTCGCCGACAATGCAGCGATGCGAAGGTTGCTCTATCAGGACGAGGCGCGGCTCGAATATGGGCGGATGTTCTGGGCCGATCCGCGGAAGCGGCAGCGGCTTCTCGACCATTGGCTCGACCCCCGCCATCCCTACCACGAGCGTTTTCTGGAGCACTGGCGGCCGTTCGTGGAGCGTGTGCTCGCAGCGAATCCTGCCGCCGACGACCTCCTCGACCGGGATCTCCAGGCCGAGGGCTTGAGTCTCCGCGTCGTCGTCCGGGAGATTCCGCCCGTCTTCGGAAGTTTTTTCTGACCAGCTGCCGGCTCGGGCGCAGCCGTGAGCCTCGTGGCGGGACTCCCAAGATCCGTTGTGCGGAGTGGGGATGTGCTTCCTCCACGGAAAAAGTTTTCCTTGCCCCTCTGATCGAAGACAGGCCACTTGAGCCACCGAGGGCAGCATGGGTGGGGGGCGAGTTGTCACACCGGCACGCCGGCCGCTGTTCTTGGCGGCATCCGAAGGCTCTCTTGGATATACTTTCAAGAGACGTTCGAATCAGGGGCGTTTTCCATGCCAAGAAAGGTTCGCGAGCTTGTTGCAGACTTGCTTGCCAATGGCTTCCTGGAGGCTGCTGGCGGTGGCAAGGGGTCGCACAGAAAGTTTGTCCACGACCGATATCCGGGGGCGTTGACGCTGAGCGGGCAGGCGGGCGACGACGCCAAGCCCTACCAGGAAAAGCAGGTCCGGAGAGCGCTGGAGGAAATTCATGAAGACGACTGATTCCTATCACAAGTGGGTCGAATGGAGCGACGAGGACGGTGTCTACATCGGGAAGTGCCCCGACCTCATCTCCGGCATCCACGGCGCTGATCCGGTGCGGGTGTACGCCGATCTGGCCCAACTCGTCGAGGAAGTTGTCGCCCATTTCGAAAAGTCCGGCCGGCAGCTACCGCCGCCTCGCGTGCGGCCCATGCAAGAGGTCGGCTGAGCGGGACGGAACTTGAGTCACCGCAGCCGCCTCCAGAATCTCGAGATTGTCGATCGCTGCCGAACGATGCCCCGTGAGTTGGCGCAAGAGTGCGAGCGCCGCTCGGGTTGAGGCGTGGCCCAGCACGCGCCGCACAGCGGGATGGAGCACTACCGCGACGCGGATCGGCTCGGCCTGATAGCCCGCATGTGACTTGAACCGGGCAATGGAAAGATGGGTTGGCAGCCAATCCCTTCCCATACTCACGCTCTCAAGCTCCGGTCGCTGGCAGATCAGGCGAGTGAATTCATAGAGGAGCAGATTCGTTGCCCGCAGAGGCCCTGCCGCCTCGGCGCGGTGCATGATGAGCGCCTCGCACGTTTCCCCCTGCGACCAGGAAATGAGATACGCGAGCAGATCGTCTCCGTGGAAACAGCCCCATGCTTCCAGTCCGGCGACGGCCGCTCCCGCCTCACACATCCGCTCCCAACCGGTCGCTTGAATCGTGGGGCTGGAGAGGATGCCGCGCCGCTGCATAGTATCGATAGTGCACGCGCGCCCTTTCATGCGCAAGGTTGCCCAATCAATGGAGCGCACCTCACATTCCTTGGCTCCCCGCCGCACATGCTGGAAGAACTGCCGCTGGAGACTCTGCCGCCCATATTCGCGCCCCCTCACCCAGAAGGCGGTGCTCTCCACTCCGGTGGCCAGCGGGGTTGGAAAAACTGCCGCCAGCTTGCCCGATTGCCAGAGCAAGGCGTCGACATCCTCCTGGGTCGCCTCAACCGTATCCGCATAGGGCACCGAGGTCAGAGAAAACCGGCCCACATCAATCCACAGCACACCAAGAGCGGAGTGAGTTGCATGCCCAAGGGCAGCATAGAAACGGCCCAGCGGATGGGATGGAGCGGAGGTCATCGGCGCATGGGCTAAGTTTTGAGAACGGTCGATTCCGGGCACAAATACAAACCGGCAGGAGTGGCCGACTGCGAATGTTAACCCCGGAGCCAGTCATAGAAAGCACGGGGCGACAGGATATCGACCCGCTGATATCTGCCGAGGGAGAGAAGTTCCTGGTCTCCGGTGACAAGACACGTAGCGGCACCAGCGACCGCCGTGCCGAGCACCGGAAGGTCGTCCTTGTCGCGGAGCGTGCCGCGCGGCACTACTGCCGGTTCCACGATCTCGCTGCTCGACCGCAGGAATGCGACCACTGCCTCGGCCTGGGCCTTGGTCGCCTTGAACTTGCCGGAAAAGTGCCGCGACACCTCGTCGAGAATGTGCTCCGAGAGGATCACGATGTGGTCCCGATAGACGAGCGTGAGCAACGCCTCGCAGAGTCCGCGCGTGGCGAAACCCGCCAGCAGCACATTCGTGTCGAGGACAACCCTCACGAGACAGCCTTGAAGATATCTTCGTCGGTGACGAACCCCTGAGCCTCGGCGAGTGGCATCGCCATCTTCCGTACCGCGGCGATCTGCTCGCTGGCGATGAAGCGACGGAGCGACTCACGCACAAGTTCGCTCGCGGAACGGTGCGTTCGCCGACTGAGGGCATCAAGCTGCCGCTTCAGATCAGATGGCAGCCGGATATTGAGGGTTGTTTGCATGTATTACAGTGTATTACACGGCCGCGTTTGCGGCAAGAATACAACGGCGCACTGATGCAGCGAGGGAACCGGATCGCCTTCGTGCAGCCTCTCGGCAGAAAGGCTATGGTCCATAGACAGAACTCCCGCATTCCGGGCCACCTGGCTGGCTGTGGATAAAAAGCCAGCCACGGCCCCCTGGCGGGCTGGGCAATCGCTTCACCTGCTGCCGCCCCGGCCAGCCAACAAAAACCCCCTGCAAACCCCGCTGTTTCTGCGGGTTTGCAGGGGTCGAAAGCGGAGAGGCTCCGGTCGGAGTCGAACCGACGATGGCGGATTTGCAATCCGCTGCCAGATACGGATTTACCCGAGGAAAACCCTGATCCCGGGCAGGTTGACCCCGTAGTTGACCCCACAGCGCCGGCAGACCCCGAACTCGCCGAGTTGGTCGAGGCTTGGTCGAGCCTCCCCCTGGCGATCCGGGCGGGCATCCTGGCAATGGTGCGTGCATCGCGCCCGTGAGGCGGTCAGGGGCCTCACAGGCCCCGCCTGCGGCTTGATAGCCAGAGGCCGAAGCCCGCAGGGCCGCTTTGGGCCTGCCCCCGTCCTGGCGAGTAGCAGGCCCCCCGGGAAGGGGCGTACGATCTCATTTCACCCGGGAGGCCCTCATGGTCAACGAACTTCCCCAAATCCAGGTCGACACGCGGAAGCGGCCGACGACGCCGACGAAGGCGGGCCCTTCGCTGCTGGCCACCATTGGATGCCTCACCCTGGCTATCCCTGCGGTGCTCTTCTTCGGCGCCATGATTGCCGGGATTGCATCGGTCCCCCTGGGGCTCCAAAACCCGTTCTGGATCGGCACTGCAGCAGACCTGGAGCGGCAGTATCAGCTCCTCGTCGATGAAGACGCCCCGCAGATCGACTGTGCCATCCGGGCGGGGGCGGTGGCCGAGGCCTATCTCCAGGCCGAGGACAGGAAGCGATACCGGAAGTGGAAGGCCCTGGCCGACCGTCATATGCGGGCTGCCGGGTTGCCTACGATGCGATGAGCCCCCTCTCTACGGGGAATCTTCACGGGTCCTTCCCCCGCAATTTTCGGCATCCCCCGACGCCGAACCCCGCCACCCCGCCACCCCTTCGACCCTACGCCTTAACTCCCGCACGATCCCCGCCCTTGCCTGCCGCCTCCCAAGGGCCGATACCCAGTCCGGAGCTTCCATGTCCGACTTCAACTTCCAGCCCCAGCCCCGCCAGTATCCGCCGCCTCGCGACACTTTTTGGATCGATGTCTGGAAGATCGCGCTCGGGATCTTCCTCGGGTCGCTAATTTCGTCGCTCTTCTTTGGCGTCGTCTTCTTTGTGGCAACTCTTCTGTGGGCAGCCGTGAACGCGCCGAGGGCAGCGCCCCAGGGTCGAGCTGCTGCCCAGGCTCGCGATGCGGTAGCGCCCGTTGACAACATCAAGCCGATGATCGCCGAGTACCTCATGCTCGCAAAATCAAAGGCTATCGAGAGCGACAAGGCGATGGTCGCCGAGTCGATCGCTAATGCCTACCGCGAGAAGGGCGACCGAAAGGCGGCGACCGAGTGGGATGAGAAGGTGAAGCGTCACCGGGCAGCGGAGGACGCGCGGAAGAAGACAGGGTCGGGGAAGTGACTT
>CAISJI010000085.1 GCA_903885565.1 uncultured Planctomycetaceae bacterium | reverse complement strand
ATCGCCAACGCCGGCCGCGCCGTCTCCTTCACCGACGCCACCGGCTTTGAGATCGCCGCGGCTGGAATCCAAGGCTCTGCGATCGCTCTGAACGCTGGCGGAAACCTCACTCAGACCGGGTCGGTCACCGGCACATCGCTCGCCGTCAATAACACAGCTGGCACCGTTACGCTCACCAATGCCGGCAACGATGTCAGCTCACTCTCGATCGCCAACGCCGGCCGCGCCGTCTCCTACACCGACGCCTCCGGATTCGACATCGCCGCCGCCGGAATCCAAGGCAGCCCGATTACGCTCATCGCCGCCGCCGCTATCACGCAGACCGGCGTCATTACCGGCGGTGCCCTCGCCGTCACAACCACCAGCGGCACCGTCACGCTGACCAATGCCGCCAACGACGTCACCTCACTCGCCATCGCCAACGCTGGACGGGCCGTCTTCTTCACCGAAGCCACTGGATTCGACATCGCCGCCGCCGGGATCCAGGGCTCTGCGATCGCTCTGAATGCCGGCGGAAACGTCACTCAGACTGGGTCGGTCACCGGCACATCGCTCGCCGTTACAAACACCGCCGGCACCGTCACGCTCACCAATGCCGCCAACGACGTCACCTCACTCTCGATCGCCAACACCGGCCGCGGCGTCTCCTATACCGACGCCACCGGCTTTGACATTGCCGCCGCCGGGATCCAAGGATCATTTATTACTCTGAATGTCGGCGGAAATCTCACCCAGACTGGGTCGGTCACCGGCACTACGCTCGTCGTCAACAACACCGCCGGCACCGTTACGCTCACCAACAACGCCAACAACGTCTCTTCACTCTCGATCGCCAACACTGGCCGCGCCGTCTCCTACACAGACGCCTCCGGCTTCGATATCGCCACCGCCGGAATCCAGGGCAGCCCGATCACGCTCATCGCCGCCGGGGCTGTCACGCAGACTGGAGCCATCACAGGCTCACTCCTCTCGCTAACCAATACGACCGGATCGGTGCTGCTCACCAATCCCAACAATGACGTCGACTCTCTTTCCATCAGCAATGGCACCGGTTCTATCTCTTTCACCGACAAAGATGATCTCTCGATAGCCGGACTCATTGGTGGGGCTATCACGCTGAACACTGCGGGCGCCCTAACGCAATCAGGGGCTATTGTTGGAACAGCCTTGTCGATCTCCAACATTTCTGGTCCTGTCACGCTGACAAACGCCAACAACGACGTTAACTCCCTGCTAGTTAGCAATGGATCGGGGGTCATCTCTTTCACTGATACGGACGATCTTTCCATCACTGGTCTTACCGGGGGAGCCATTACGCTCAATACGGGCGGATCGGTGACTCAGACTGGCAGCATTGCTGGGTCCTCGCTCTCCGTTGCCAGCACCGCCGGCTCAGTAACGCTCACGAATGCTGCCAACGATGTTGACTCGGTCGCGATCGCCAACGCCGGCCGGGCCGTCTCCTATACCGACGCTTCCGGTTTTGACATTGCCGCTGCCGGCATTCAGGGCAGTCCGATTACGATCATCGCCGCCGGGGATGTCACACAGACCGGCGTCATCACCGGCGGTGCCCTCGCCGTCACAACCACCAGCGGCGCAGTCACCCTCACCAATGCCGCCAACGACGTCGCCACGCTCGCGATCGCTAACGCTGGTCGGGCCGTCTCCTACTCCGATGCAACCGGCTTTGACATCGCCGCTGCCGGACTCCAAGGCTCTGCGATCGCTCTGAACGCCGGCGGAAATCTCACCCAAACGGGGTCGGTTACCGGCACTTCGCTCGCCGTCAACAACACCGCCGGCTCTGTCACTCTCACCAATTCCGCCAACGATGTTTCCTCACTCTCAATCGCCAACGCCGGTCGGGCCGTCTCCTACACCGACGCCACCGGCTTCGACATCGCTGCCGCCGGTATCCAAGGCTCTGCAATCGCTCTAAACTCCGGCGGAAACCTGACTCAGACCGGGTCGGTTACCGGCACATCGCTCGCCGTCAACAACACCTCCGGCAGCGTCACACTTACCAATGCCGGCAACGACGTAACCTCACTTTCGATCGCCAACACCGGCCGCGGCGTCTCCTACACCGACGCAAGCGGCTTCGACATCTCCGCTGCTGGTATCCAAGGCTCTGCGATCGCCCTGAACGCCGGCGGAAACCTCACCCAGACTGGTTCGGTCACCGGTACGTCGCTCGCCGTCAATAACACCGCCGGCACCGTTACACTCACCAATGCCAGCAACGACGTCTCTTCGCTCTCCATCGCCAATGCTGGCCGTGCGGTCTCCTACACCGATTCGAGCGGCTTCGACATCGCCGCAGCCGGTATCCAAGGATCAGCGATCGCTGTAAACGCCGGCGGAAACCTCACCCAGACCGGTGCCATCGCAGGCACATCGCTCGCCGTTAACAACACCGCTGGCACAGTCACGCTCACAAACTCACTCAACGACATCGCTTCCCTTTCCATCGCGAATGGCGGTCGTGCGGTTTCGTTTACAGACGCAACTGGCTTCGACATTGCCGCTGCTGGTATCCAAGGCTCTGCGATCGCCCTGAACGCCGGCGGCAACCTGACTCAGACTGGCGTCGTCACTGGCTTTTCACTCGCCATCAACAACAGCGCTGGCTCCGTTACGCTCACCAACGGCGGCAACGATGTTTCGTCGCTGTCGATCACCAACGGCACCCGCGCCATCTCCTACACCGACGCCAGCGGTTTCGACGTTACTGGCCTGACCGGTGGGGCAATTGCGCTGCGAGCCAGCGGCAGTCTGACGCAGTCTGCAGCAATCAATGCCACTTCACTCAGCGTGACCAACAACGGCAGCGAAATTGCCCTGTACACACGGGTGAACAACGTCGGCACGTTCTCCGCCACCAACGGATCTGGGTCCGTGCTCTTCCAGAACGGGTCCGCACCGCTCACCGTGGCAGGCATCACCGGTGGCTATGTCTATCTGAACATCGCCGGAACGCTCTCCGAGACGGCCCCGATCGTCGCCAGCACGCTCACAGTGGGCGGTTCTGGCGAACCGATTGCTCTCCACACCCATGCAAATCAGGTCGGCACTTTCACCGCGAACAACGGCCAGGGCGTCATCCTGTTCCAAGGCGGCAGCAGCCCTCTCTCACTTGGCGCGGTCAACGGCGGTTATGTCTACATTCAGGCCAATGGTGAAGTGAGCCAAACAGGAGCGATCAATGCCCAAACGCTCACCGTGGGCGGCATTGGCTCTTCGATAGCCCTTGCCAGCCAGAATAACCAAATCGGCACGTTCAACGTCTCCAACGGTCTGGGTTCGGTATCGCTCAAAGACACCAGCGGCAGTCTTGTTGTCGGATACGCATATACCGGCCCCCTCACGCTGCAGGCCGCTGGCCAAATGACGCAAACCGGCGTGATCTATGCCACGTTGCTTTCGGTCATCGGCAACGGATCGGCTATCACACTCGATTCTCAGGCCAATCAGATTGACAGCTTTGCTGCCGCCAATGGCCAAGGGGCTGTTTCGATCAAGGATACCTCCGGCAACCTGTCGCTGGCTGCCATCAGCGCCGGCAAGGCGACGGTGCAGGCCGCCGGAGCAGTGACACAGTCCGCACCCGTCAATGCGATCTCGCTTGACATCACCGGCAGCGGTCAAGACATCGGCCTCTACACGCAACTCAACAACATCGGCACCTTCTCCGCTACCAATGGCTCTGGATCGGTGCTTCTCCAGAACGGCAGCGGGCCGCTGGCCCTCGGTCCGATCACGGGGGGTTATGTCTACGTTGCGACATTCGGGTCGCTCTCGCAGGCTGGTGCAATAGTCGCCCAGACGCTTACTGTTGGTGGCAGCGGCTCACCACTCGTGCTCAACACGCAGAACAACCAGATCGGCACGTTCAACATCTCCAACGGGCTGGGGGCTGTCTCGATCAAAGACACCGCTGGCGATCTTGTCATCGGCTACGCCTACTCCGGCCCGCTGACCATCCAGACAGCCGGACCGATCACGCAGACCGGGGCCATCTATGCGACAGGCTTGAGTGCCTCCGCTGCGGGCTCGACAATCAACCTCTCCACGCAGGCCAACCAGATCGACAGCTTCGCCAGCTCCAACGGCTCTGGTGACATCTCGATCAAAGACACCTCCGGCAACCTCTCGCTCGGGGCGATCACCGGCGGCAGCGTGGCTGTGAATACCGCCGGACACCTGTCGCAGTCGGCGCCGATCAATACCGCAAACCTGGCGATCACCGGCAGCGGTCAGGACATCGCCCTCTACACGCAGGTCAATAACGTCGGCACGTTTTCCGCCACAAACGGTGCCGGCGCCGTGATGTTCCAGAATGGTAACGGGCCGCTTTCAGTGGGAACGGTCACCGGCGGCTATGTCTACCTGCAGGCAGCAGGGGCTGTCTCCCAGTCGGGGGTGATATCCGCCACCACGCTCACCCTCGGCGGTTCCGGCCAACCGATCACACTCGACACACAGGCCAATGCGATCGGCACCTTCAACGTAAACAATGGGTCTGGAGCTGTTTCGATCAAGGACGCGACCGGCGACTTGGCCATCGGCTATGCGTACTCCGGATCCTTGAATGTGACGGCCGCCGGCGCGGTGAGCGTCATTCAGGTGATTGCCGGTGGCAATGTGCAGATCGCCACCCCCGGCAGCCTGTTTGTTGGACCCGCCGGAAGCCCGACTCCGCTGCTCAAGAGCAGCACGCTCATTGATCTCACCAGTGTGCAGGGAGACATCGTTCTCGCCAATGGCGGGCTGATTGTGGCCCCGACTGTCCAGACTGGAGGCAAGCCGATCCAGATCGCGGGCATCGATTCCGCTGCCGCACTCAATTCGGCAGTCAGCCTCGTCAACTCCCAGCCCAGTTCCTCCGGGCTAACCTATCAGCTCACCGTGCTGCAGAGCCTCGTTCTCACCCAGACCCTGATCGTTTCCAATCCGATCATCCTGCAGGGTATCACTCCAACCACGACGCTCTATGGATCCAACAGCGTTCCGAACGGACTCTATCTGACCAGCGCTGCCAGCGGCAGCACTGTTCGGGACATCGCCTTCGGCTCCTTCGCCGGTGGCACAGCTGTCACGCTCAACGCCACCAAGAATGTTTTGATGACTAACGTTGCCGTCGGCAATAGCACCAATGGTCTCTACATCACGGGCGACAATACAGGCACCAAAGTTTTATCGAACCGTTTCGTTGCCAATCAGACTGGCATCAGCCTGGTGGGAGCCACGAATGTCACGGTTGGTGAGCTGACGAGCGGTTCCAACAGCGTTTCCTACTCAGCGCGGGCTGCAGTTTTTGCCAGTGGCTACTGCACAGGCTCCAAGGTGCAAAAGACCCAAATGAGCAACAACACGGTTAACTACGATGTGTCT
>CAISJI010000084.1 GCA_903885565.1 uncultured Planctomycetaceae bacterium | reverse complement strand
TCCTCCCACGGTTCGCCGATAACGTGCTTCGCGAGGAGCCGTATCGCCAGCGACTGCAGGGATGCATTTACGTAGCCTGTTTTGCCGGTCAGCCCCGTGACCGACCCGTTGAGACAGGTGGTCCACCGGCTCGGAATCGGCGGCACGCCCCAGCGGGTACCGGAAATCGCGCCCGCTACGCAGGCCACCGTGGCAGCGCATGCCAGACACCGGAGAACCGCCTTACGGCTGAAGCCAAGTCTCTAACGCTCCCGGAACTCACGGTTTCTTCCTGCCAGGACTCCGCTTCTTCTTGGCTGGCCCCAGTGCAGCGCGGGCCGCCAGTAGCTCAAGAGCCTGCTGCAGCGTGACCGCCCCTGGATCGGCGGGCTTGGGAAGCGTGGCATTCGTTGCGCCATCGGTCACATAGATGCCGTATTTTCCGTCCTTGATCTCGATCGGTGTGCCGGTGACCGGTGAATTACCGAGCGTACGAATCGCAGCCGCCTTGCCGCGGGCCCGCTTTCCCCCAGTCTTTGGCTGCGCAAGCAGCTCCAACGCCTGTGGCAGCGTCACGTCCAGAGGAGAGAGGTCGTCCGGGAGTGAGCGAGTCTCGATTCCGCAGGCGATATACGGGCCATAGGGACCGAATTGGGCCGTGATCGGCTCGCTGCTCTGGGAGTTGATCCCGACCGTGCGGGGAAGTTCGAGCAACTTGAGGGCTGTCGCCAGATCGACCGTTTCCGGTGCCATTCCCTTCTGCAGCGAGACCCGCTTCTTTTCCGGATCGTCGTTCGTACTACGCTGAACATACGGCCCATTTCTTCCCACCTTGATGAAGACCGGCTTGCCGGTGATTGGGCAGGTGCCCAGCGGCTCTTGGGCCAGCTGGGATGCCGCCAGCAGTTCGCGAACCTTTTCAGGGGTCAGTTCGTCCGGCGCTAGCGCCGCGACGTCGGGCAGCGACAACCGTTTTCCTTCATGCTCGATATAGGGACGAAACTTTCCAATCCGCACTACGATCCCGTCCCGCACGCGAATCGTGCCGGCGGCCCTGGGATCAACCGCTGCGATCAGACTGTCGATCACGCTCTTGAGGCCATCCTCACGGAGGCCAAAATAAAACTTCCGCAGATAGTCGAGCCGCTTCCCCTCGCCCCGGCTGATGGCATCGAGATCGAGCTCCATTGTCTGCGTGAACGAATAGTCGACCAGTTGAGGGAGATGCTCTTCCAGCAACTTGCTGACGGCGAAACTGAGCCAAGTCGGCACCAGCGCCGTGCCCCGCTTCAGGGCATACCCCCGCTCCAGAATCGTCTCGATCGTGGCGGCATAGGTGCTCGGTCGACCGATTCCATGCTCTTCCAGCGCCTTGATCAGCGTCGCCTCGGTGTAGCGGCCGGGGGGCTGGGTGGAGTGGGAATTTGCTGTGAGCTCTTGGCAGCCGACATCATCTCCAGCAGCCAGAGGCGGCAGAATCGTTTCCCTGTCGGCTAGCTCAGCATCGGGATCATCAGAGCCCTCCACGTTGGCCCGGAGAAACCCAGGAAATTCGATTGTTCTGCCACTGGCCGTGAATGTGGCGACCGGACCGACGCTGTTAGCGTTAGCAGTGCTCACCGCGCTGGTCAGCGTGAGCGTCGACTGCTGCCCCCGGGCATCGGCCATCTGGCAGGCCATCGTCCGCTTCCAGATCAGCTCATAAACCTTCAGCTCATCACTGCCGATCCGGTCCTTCAGTTCCTCGGGCGTGGGCATCTCAGTGCCAGCCGGACGGATCGCCTCGTGGGCCTCCTGGGCATTGGCCACCTTCGTCGCAAACTCCCGCGGAGCAGGGGAGAGATGATCGGCCCCGTAACGAGCCACAATCGCCCGCCGCACCGCGTCCACCGCCTCCTTCGCCAAAAACGTGGAGTCGGTTCGCATGTAGGTGATGAAGCCGTTTTCATAGAGTCGCTGGGCCGCTGTCATCGTGCGCTTGGGAGCGAAGCTGTATCTGCGGCTCGCCTCCTGTTGCAACGAACTGGTGGTAAATGGAGCCCCCGGCTTTCGCGTAAACGGCCGATCGTCACGGGACTCAATCACAAACGACTCCCGCCCCAGTCGGTCCGCCAGTGCCCGTGCCGCCGTCTCATCGAGCAGCAGGGCATTTTCATTTTTCAGACGGCCATCGGCCGGATCGAAATCGGCACCCTTGGCGAGTGGCCTGCCGCCGAGCGTTGCGAGCTTTGCCTGAAAGCTGATGGAACCGTCGGTGCTGCCGGCAAACGTCCCCTCCAGATCCCACCAGGTGCCGGAGCGGAATTCGATCCGCTTCTTTTCGCGTTCGACCAGCATCCGCACCGCCACGCTCTGCACCCGACCGGCCGAAAGCTTTGGAGCAATCTTTTTCCAGAGCAGCGGTGACAGGCCATAACCAAATATCCGGTCGACGAGGCGCCTCGTTTCCTGGGCCTCGACCAGCGCCAGATCGATTTCACGGGGCTGCTCAAGCGACCGGCCGATCGCCTGCTTCGTGATCTCGTGAAACACCAGCCGATGCACTGGCACCGTGGGCTTGAGAACCTCCTTGAGATGCCAGGCGATCGCTTCCCCCTCCCGGTCTTCGTCGGTCGCCAGATAGAGCACGCTCGCCTCGGCGAGAAGCTTTTGCAGCTTCTCAACCTGCAGCTTCTTGCCGGAAGAAATGACATAGTACGGCTCAAAATCCCGATCGACGTCGATCCCCGTCATCGTTCCAAAGCGTGCTTTCAGACCCTTGGGAACCGCCGGAATCTCCTTGTTGCTGGCAGGCAGATCACGGATATGACCGACGCTCGCCTCGACCTGATAGTCGCTGCCCAGAAAGCCCCGGATCGTCTTGGCCTTCGCCGGAGACTCCACGATCACCAGCGGCCGTCCAGCCGGCGGTGAGACTGCACTTGAGGAACTGCTCGTCTTCTTAGCCATGGGGGACTCATCTCCTCAGGGTGAAATGGGTTCAACGTTTTTTTAGTGGCGCCAGGCGGCTCAGGGAGTGATTGCGTCTCCTTCATCGGGGCGCCGGGTCCACCAGCGGTCGGCCGCCGCAGGGATCTCGGCAACTTCTTTCAGCGAGTCAACCAACATCTGAAGCGCCACTCGATCGTTGGGCCAGGCGAACAGTCGGGCATAGGCTGCCCCCAGTTTTTCCACCATCTCTGGCGGAGCCCCGGCGGCGGCCAGTTCCCTGAAGAGCCTCGGCAACAGCCGCAGAATCTTTGTAATCGCATCGGGCGGCAGGTCGTTCAGGTCTCCGGAGAGAGGTAGTAAATTTTTCAAGAACTTTTCGACCCCACGGCGGACGGTCGCCAGATCGGGCTGCTCGGGGGGTGACATCATCGTCTCCCCATCCAGGCCAAACACTCCGGGTGCACGTGCGATCTTGCTATACAAGATGCTTTCCGCTGGCATGGCGGCGAAGGCGGCATGACGCTGTTCCACCGGCTGCACGATGCGCCGCGGCGTCCCCGGCTTGCTGGTGCGTTCTGGTGAGTGGGGGTCGATCGCGACGAGCGCGGTGAACCGGCAGAGCACCCCAAAGGCTGTCGAGATCGCCACGATTTTTCGCTCCAGCGGCTCAGTCGACGTGGCGCCATTCGGCACGGCATATTGATCCTCCAACTGCCGTAGTTGTCCCCGCGCCCATAGGCTGCCCAGCCCGGTCACCGTGGCAGGGGTGACCGTCGCTGTCGTTTTCCAGGCAGCACCGTTGGCATCTTTGCCTTTCACTGTCACCGTGCCGTCGGCAGTGCCGTGATAGCGGCCACGTACCACGATCGGCAGGCCCGGCACAAGCACTGGCATTTTTCCAGGCACAATCGAATCGGGCAGAATTGAAATACCTTTGCCAGTCAATTTGATATCGCTCACCAGCGGACTGCGGATGCGGCTTTGAATCCGGTCCATCACCTCATCAAGCCGGTCTTCGCTCTCCACCAGTTCTGCCCACCCACCACTCGTCTGGGCCATCCGCTCAAGCAACCCATCGTTGACTGCCGAATCGATACCGACCACATAGAGCCTGACTCCGCCGAGCTTCTTGGCCAGTCTTTGCAGCACCCGGTCTTCATCTCCCACCTGCCCATCGGTCACGAGCACCGCAATCTGCTCCCGAACCGGCACGTTTTCTTGGCGGCTCTTTGCCGGCGGGGTCTGCTCATTAAAAACCTTCAGGCCGGCAGCCAGAGCGGCAGAGAGCTCGGTGCCACCCCGGCTGGAAACCTTGGCCAGCCACTCGAGCAGTTCCCAGCGATGCCGATCGGTTGCGGGGGAGAGCGTCAGTGTTTCGCTCAACTGCTCGACTGTGTCGTCGAACGCTGCCAGGGCGACGCGATCGGACGCCTTGAGCGTGTCGATCATCCGGGCCACTGCTCGGCGGGCTGCCACCATCTGCCAGCCACCCATGCTGCCGGAGCGGTCGATCAGGAAGAGAACATCGCTCGGCACGCGTGGCTGAGCCGATTGCTCAGGCGGCACCACCACGAGTGCAAACGTGCCGTCCCCTGCGACGGCCTTGCCCCCGTGCCCCAAGCCCTGCGGACGGTCGGCATCGGGCTCGATCATGAGCGACGCTACTGTTGCGGTCTCAGCGCCGATATTCCAGCGGAGCACGAAATCGCGATCGAGCCGTTGCCCGGGGGCGAGTGTCACCAGGAGCAGGCCGCGCTCGTCGAGGGCCTCCGTGGCCGGAAGCGAACAGCCGAGCGAATGGGCCGGGGCGGCGTTTTGCCGGGGGCCAAGTGCCGACGAGGAGATCGCGACGCGGATGCCGAGGCGGACGGGGCTCTTGAAGCCGGGGAGCAGGACTGGCGGTGAAATCCGCGAGGCGTCAGGCACGAGTGAAGTGTCTGGAGCGACTCCATCCCCCACCTGTTTGCCCGTGTAGGGCTGGCCGGGGCAGTACCGCGGGGCGACCACCAGTGGAAACCGGTAGGTCGCCTCCAACGAGTCGACTGCCAGCGGAGCAACCATCGTCAGTTCCACCTCGGCTGTGGAGTGCGCAGGAATGTTGCCGACGCGGAGTGTGAAGACATTGGGGCGTTCTTCTTCGGCGATGGCGGCACTTTTGCCGGCGGCGATCGCGGCGGCATAGTCCTGCCTTGCCTTGCCGCGTTCGTCGATCCTGCCCTCCACGATCCGGCCGTTGACCGTCAGCCGGAATCCAATCACAGCTGCCCGCGGCGGCAGTGGAAAGATGTAGGTGGCCTCCAGCGGATCGGCAAAGACGTTGGCAAACCGCTGATGCAGACGAGTGTGGGCGAGCAGGCCCTCAATCTGCACGTCGACATCGAGATCGGTCAGCGGCAGGCAGCCCCGCTCGGTGTCGATCGCACCCAGACCGGTCTCGGCCGTATCTCCCAGCACATCCTGCAGCTCATCGAGCGAAAGGGCACGGATCATCGGCGAACTCCCTTGGGTTTGGTGGGACGATCAGCGGGAACTTTATTACCGGAGGCTTTGGAGCCGGAAACTTGAGTGCCGGGGGTACAGGAGGCCAAAAACACCACCAGCGGTGCCGACAGACTTTTCAACCGCTCCTGTTCCACGGCGGAGAGCTTGCGGCCGGTCCAGAGCAGCATTACCCCTGGCCCCACGGGCTCCGATTGCAGGTCCGCAGCAGCCGAAGCCACCGGCAGCGGGGCAGGGGGGGACGCGGTGGAAGCAAGCTGAGGCTCTGCCGGTCGTGCTTTCCAGAATGCTCCCGGCTCACGCTCGGGTGCGGTATCAGAAGCGATATCAGGCGGGCCAGCGGAGAGGGCGGCTGCCAGAACATTGTCGCGCCTGGTGGCTATGACCGCGGCGATCTTCTTGAGCTGCTGATCGACCTGCTTGAGCGAGAGCCCGGCGCAGCGGGCCAGTTCGGCATCGTTCTTTCCGGCGAGTCCGCGTTGCACATCTGCCAGAGGAAAGTCGGCAGCCTGCAGCTTTTTGATGGCGGATAGCTGGAGCAGATGCCGTCGGCCAAACAGAGCGGTCCGTCCGCGGAAGTGAGCGGGGCGGTCGACGAGGCCGAGCGTTTGATACCAGCGGATCGTGCGGGCATCGGGCAAATCCCGCACCCGGCCACTGCGAGTGCCGGCATAGCCCTCGGCGAGCAATTCTCGTAGGGCATCGACGAGGCCGGGCAGGGTGAGCGAGGTGTCGGTGATCGGTTCCATGCCCGTATACTACAGTGTTATCCGACAGTGTCAATAGGTCGTGTGCGGAGGAGTCGGTTCGCTCACTGGCGGGGTGGCGGCAGTGTAGGCTGCCGGGCGACGAATAGCCGCGAAAGCTCAAGGAAAAAGAGGAACAGGCCGATGGACGACATGCTTTCGTTTGTGATTGCCTGGGGGGCGATCCTGGCTTTGGGATCGCTGGCGGCGGTGTGGACGGTGTCGTTTGTCTGCTGGCTGTTTTCCAAGCCGAAGTACCGGCCGTATCGTCCGCGGCCTGCCCCCGGGGCAGAAGACGACCAGCTCGACTGGACCGATAAGAGCCGACCGTGAGGACAGTGGGCATCGCTACCATCCGGGCATGCGGGTACCTTCTGCCGAAGACTGTGTCATCAACGTGGCCCTTGGCACAGCCGACGGGCTCGCCCTCCTAAAAAGAAGCCGTGGAAGAAATTCCCAGCCAAACCGTTCTGCATATCCCGCACAGTTCGACTGTCATTCCAGCCGACCTGCGTGCCAGCTTTTTGGGGTCTGACGAGGTTCTCAGCCGGGAACTGCTGACGATGACCGACCGTTACACCGACGATCTCTTCGCTTTGCCGGGTGTTTCAACTGTTCGCTTTCCCGTCAGCCGGCTCGTTGTCGACCCCGAGCGGTTCGTTGATGACGATGCCGAACCAATGGCGGCGCGAGGCATGGGGGTGGTCTACACCAGACGTTCTGAAGGCCAAAAACGACAAAAAGCACTCACGTACGGCCTGTTGCCGTAGCAGCGACGCTGCCTGCCCCACCCGACCGGTGAAGCTGCTTCTTGCTGGCCAGAGTCACTCTTTGGGCCTGCTGATTTTCGGAGTCCTCGCAAGAATGCTACCCTTGAGCGGTCCGCCCCCCGGACGGACGTCCTCTCAAGCCGGTGGCAGGGTCCCCGGCCAGTGATTCACAACCCGATATGGTGATGGTATGGCTGCCTCAGGTCTGCGGCGTGGTTTCTCGGTGACCGTCTTCCTCCCCACAGGCGACCCCGAGGGGCTGAAGGTAGTGGAAAAGTCGAACTGGACAGGTCGGGGGTTGGTGATCCCCCGTGCCATGTTTGGGGAAAGCAGGGGGCGGGAGGAGCTTGGAAGGACGGGCGTCTATCTATTGGTGGGCCCCAGTGAGTCTTCTTCGCTGCCCAGGCTCTACGTAGGGGAAGGTGATCCAGTGAAACCACGGCTGGAGCAACACTCCAAGCAGAAAGACTTCTGGACACACGCAATTGCCTTCACCAGCAAAGACACAAATCTCAACAAGGCACATGTTCAGCGACTGGAGTCTCGGCTCGTTGACCTGGCCACCAGAGCGAAGCGGTGCGTGCTAGACAATGGCAATGCCCCCGCCCCACCATCGCTCTCCGAGGGAGATGAGGCCATGGCCGAGGGATTTCTGGACGACATACTGCTCTGCCTACCGATTCTGGGATACAGCATGTTTGAGGCGGGGGCGACCGCCGTGGCCCGTCATTCCGATGGCTTGCTGTATTTGTCCGCAAAGGGAATCGAGGCCAGGGGGCAAGAAACCGCCGCTGGCTTCGTTGTGCTGGAGAAGTCGCAGGCGGTCGGTAACGAAAAGGTCGCTCCGTCGCTCGCCATCCATATTTCCAGCGTCACAGATCTTCGAGAAGAGCTGATTCGGCAAGGTGTCTTGATGCCAAGCGAACACGGCTATGTGCTGTCGCAAGACTACGTCTTTGGTTCCTCGACGGCCGCAGCAGCCGTGTTGCTGGGTTGCTCCTCCAACGGGCGATTGGTGTGGAAGACGAAAGACGGGCGCACGCTGAAAGAACTTCAGGACGCGGAGGCGACAGCATGAGTACGGCCCCCCTCGGTCGGCTTCAGAAAGCAGAGCTCCGTGAAGCGTGGCCCAGCGAAGCCCAGAACTTCACACCGTGGCTTGCCCAGCCGGAAAACCTTGTGCTACTCGGCGACACAATCGGCATGACGCTCGAGCCCGAGGCCCGAGAGAAATTTGTGGGTCCATTTCGGGCTGACATTCTTTGCCGAGACGCCATGAGCGGGGCGTATGTGCTGATAGAGAATCAGCTGGAACGAACCGACCACAGCCACCTTGGGCAGCTGCTGACTTATGCCGCAGGGCTGGATGCCGCAGCGATTGTGTGGATTGCTGAGCGATTCACCGACGAGCACCGGGCCGCAATGAACTGGCTCAACGACAAGACCCCCGACGACATCGGCTTCTTTGGGCTGGAGATCGAGCTCTGGAGGATCGGCACCTCAGACCCCGCCCCCAAGTTCAATGTGGTATGCCGGCCCAACGAGTGGAAGAAGACGCTTGCCGCCGGCCGTGATACCAGCGAAGACAAGCAGTTTTGCTGGGACTACTGGACTGGTGTGTTGGAGCAGCTGGCGCCCTCTGGAATTCTTGCCCCGACCGCCAAGCCTCTTCGTCGCCGAGACACGCAGTTTGACGTGGGATGGCATGCCTTTTTCCTCAAGTCATATTTCAGCCGGGTGAAGCGATCGATGGCGGTGTGGGTGAGTTGCCGAGGGCCCAGCGGCCTCGACAACTACAACCAGCTTCGATTGCACTCCAGCGAAATTGAGAAGCGTTTTGGCTCACCGCTTGAGTGGAGCCCAAATGAACTCAAGAACCAAGGCGAGGTCACCTTCTACATCCGTGGCCGCGATGCCAATGATAGGACTGATTGGCCCGAGCAGCACAAGCTGCTTGCTGAAAAAGTGGCAGCCCTCTACCGCGCCGTGCAGTCGTTTGTGGAGAAGCTCGATTCACAGACAGGGGGCCAACCAGCTGCATGAACGGCACCGAAGCCATCATTGGGGCAGGCGGTGGTGTGAACGCCGGTTGAAAAGCGCTGCAAACGGCGACTAGAAAAAGCAGTCTTGGGGATGGAGCCAATTCCGTTACGCCAATGGCGCAGTCGTCAAGAGATCGGTGACTTTCGATCAGCTGACAAGGGACACAGAAGGAATTTAGACCACGGGCTACCAGCCACCCCGAAGCACATGAGTTGTGTGCTCGGCAGCTACTTCAGGCCACGCAGCTTTTCGACGGCATCCTTGACGCTGGAGTCCACAGATTTCTTCGCAGCCTCCAGCACCGAGCTTTTTTCTCCATCCGGAATAGGGCCATCTAGTTTATTGAGAACTGCTTCAAGATTGTCCTGGAAGGAAGCGATACTGCCGCGAAGACTTTGCTTAAGATTTGCCGACATCCCATTGAAGGGCTGTGTGGAAAAATGCTCACATCCCGCCCACATCTCATTCACGCGGAGCGTGAAAATCTGAAGATCGTGGTCCGCTGCACTGGCTATCAGATCGTGGTCCGCTAAATCGGCTATCAGATCGCGGTCCGCTAAATCGGCTATCAGATCGCGGTCCGCTACCTCGGCCATCGAGAACCATTCGCTCAATCCATCAGCAAGTCGATTCGGGATTTCTTCGGGGGAGTTGACGTCGTCGAGCAAATCAGTGCGGTTCCATCCCCATGAATTATCCACTGGGGGGGAGCGATCCATGGGTACGTCCGTTCCGCGAGTGATGACCAGGTCAGACTGCGGCAGCGGTTTGATACCGCCCTTGTCGCGGTCGGCGTCAATCACGACAAATGCGGAAACGGATGCAGCTACGGCAAGAGGTACAAAGGCGAATAGCCAACGGTTGCTGCGATTACGCGGCGACTCGCGTCCAGCGATGGGTGCAACCCCTGCAACTGGTATTACGCACATGAGTTGGTTCCAGTACGGGCCACCGCTGATCAGTGCAAGCTCCTGTATGGCCGGCAACAGGCATGGCCGCACGAGCAGTTGCCGTAAGCGAGAATGACTGAGCGCGCTCAGCCCGCGCTCCATAACCGCAGGGAAGCTATCGCCAAGCCAGTCGCGAGCCTGCTCAACGCTGATCAGCTCGTCGGCGGTTTGGTGCATGACCGTCAGTTCATCGACGACGACGGCAAGATTCTCGCTCATGAGAACACGATCGAGCCATCCAGCTAGCTCAGCCGGAGATTCCGGCATATCCAGTATTGCGACCATCAGACGGCCTCCACCACAGAAGACTCCAAGCACGCGCGAAGAAGTTTCTTTGCGGCAAAGAAGTGCTGAGAAGCTTGTTGGTTGCTCAGGTTCATCTCGGCTACGAACTCATCGTAATCCAATCCCGCCGCCCGAGCCTTAACGATCGCCTTTCGTGGCTCCCCAAGCTTCTCAATACACGAGGTCAACCGGCTCCGGCGCTCACGGTCAATGAGTATCTCGTACGGCTCGCGTGCTCGCAGATCCGGCCGCACCATTTCGGTCTCGTCGGGCACCGGCGTCAACCTTCGGCGCCGAGACTCGTCGACGAGGTAGTTGCGAGCGATTTGGAACAGCCAAGCCCGAAAGTTGCCGCCATCGAACTTGTCTTCATAGTGCTTGGACACGCGCAGCCACACTTCCTGGCTAGCGTTGTCGAGATCGCTTCGCTGCACTCTCGATGCAAGCCACAAGCGCAACCGCTGAGAATGTTCGCGGATGAGCGCATCGACGCTCAGGCGTTGGACGCAGGTCCTTCGCTCGATTATTTGCGACTGCTCCATCAATCTGCCTCTGGGGTGTCACCAGCCTTGCGGTGGCGCCGGTATTGGACGCAGAATACCATACTCGGAGGACCCATCCCCCTTGAGTAGAAACGCGAAGCATGAGCCGTTTTCTGAATCACCTCTTTGCTGCCTATTTCTCTGGGAAATATGGAGTCACGGCCGTCATGCTTGGAGTCATGGTGGCAGCATTAGCGACTGTCGCACAGGCTGAGGACGCACCGGCCGCCGAGGCTGCCGAGGCCCGGTATCGAAGGCACATAAAAACGGGAGACTATGCCAAAGCACTGGAAGCAGCTCAGGACTTAACCGTGGCGTACGAAGGAGAGGCTGGGGGAGATGCGGGAAAGGCTATGACTGGCTATCTGCTGCAGGCGATCTGCCATGGACGACTCGGAAATGTCGGACTCGGAAGGGCCGCGAGGGACGCCGCCCAACGAATGCTGGAAAAGGCTGAAATGCTCTCGGCTAGCAAGCAAGGTTCTGCCTATTGCGCTTTGGCCAACTGCTCCTGTGACCTCGATGATCATGAGGTCGCCGTAACCCTTGCGACGAAGGCATCAGCGTTGTGCCTGAAATGCGAAGAAGACGCAGTAAACGATTTGATCGATCGGCTTAACGTCATCGCCAGCAAGTTGAAGGCAGGCGGACGCATTGAAGACGCTGCGCGTGTCTACGTTACTACCTTGACTGCCGCGCAGGACCGATTTAAGGAGGGGGATTTGCGGCGCACAGGACAACTCGAGACGGTTGCTGACTTCTATGATGACCAGTCGCGACACGCGGAAGCGGCACGACTCCGGGAGGTTGCTTGGCAAGAGGTTGAGAAAGCTCACGGGCCAGACGATCTGTTGACTGCAGCATTCATCGCAATAGCGGCATCGAGCCAGAGCAAGATGGGCGACCACGCCAAAGCGGAGTCCTTGGCTCGCCGAGCTCTCGGCATCGCCGTCGCCGCGAAAGGTGAACAAAGCCTTGAGGCAGGCACGATGATGGATCTACTTGCGAGTGTTTGCGTTAGAAGAGGCAAGTGGCCGGAGGCGGAAGTGCTTTCCAAAAAAGCGATCGCTGTAGCGGAGACGGCGTGCGGAGCTGACGCACGCGAAGTCTGCGAGTTTCGGCGATCGCTGGCGGGCCTATACGTCAGGCAAGGGCGTCGCCGTGAAGCAGAGGATCTCGTGCGGAAGTCACTGGCTGTCGTTGAGCGGCAATCTGCTGCTGGCAATCGAGAACAGGATGAAGATTTGATCTTTTGCGTGAGCGCTTTAGCGGCTCTGATGTCTCGCGACGGTAGATACGATGACGCAGAATCGTTGTGGCTGCGGGCAATCGAGGTAGCCCAGAAGGTTCGTGGCAAGGGGAGTGCGCTCGCTGCAGAAATTGGCCGCAGATACGCATTAAACTGTGTGTGCCAGCGCCGATATGAGCATGCGGAAGCTCTCTGCCAGCAGGCCGTAAACATTTCTCTTGAGGTCAAGGGGGAAAGTCATCCGTCCACCTCTGACGCACTGATCACGCTCGCCGAAGTACAAGCGGGCCGAGGACAGTGGGGTGACGCCTTGCAGAACATGGACGCGGGCATGCGGGCACGCGTGAAGCACGTACGCGCTAATTTGGCTTCGTTGACGCCTGCGGAGCAGATGCGAGTCGTCCGAGAAGACCTTACCAGCAAGTGTGCTGCTGCACTCAGTTTCGGAATAATGCATCGCGACTCGCCGAGAGTCATGGAATCCTCTGCTGTGTGGCTTGCTAATTCCAAGGCTATCGGTCACGAGGCATCGGTTAGAGGGGCTGGCAAGAACGCACGATCTGGTGTCACCGCGGTTCGCGAGGGGAGCGCGGGCGAGCCCGACAATGAAAAGCAATGGGTTGATATTAAGACACTGCGTGAGCATGTTCCGCCCAGAGCGGTGTTTGTCGATATTGCCCGATTCAATCTTGTGACGTTCGGCTGTAAGTGGCAAGGCGACACCGACAACGATGCCCGATACGTGGCCTGGGTCGTACCGCCGCAGGGTACGGGAGCGATCGACCTAATCGATTTAGGAGAGGCGCCAGCGATCGATACATTAGTTG
>CAISJI010000083.1 GCA_903885565.1 uncultured Planctomycetaceae bacterium | reverse complement strand
TGCGGCCCTCCAGGGCCTTTCGCTCACTCGAAAGTCGGCTGCGCTTCGCCTTCCATGGCTCCGCTGGCCGCCTACGCCGGCTCCTGGGGCACGGGCAGCCCCTCCCCGAACATCGATCAGGAAGGGTGAGGGAGGCGGAGGGATCGGCGAACGCTTGAGGAACGCAGGGCCGCTGCGGTCCAAGTGACGAAACTTTTGCCGTCCCGCAGCCGAATCGCCACGAACGTCGAAGCGAATTGGCAGACAGATCCTGCCTGTTTTCGGCGCTGGCCTGTCAGGCCGCTGTGCTGCGGCCAAATATCGTTTGTTTGGCCGTGCTCCACCACCCCGGTTGGTCGAGCCCCAGATACGGGGAATCGGCCGGCAACGATTGCACCAGATACCCGTGGGCTGCCTCCAGATTGTGGTAAGGCAACGACGGAAAGAGATGGTGGAGGGCGTGGTAGCGGATCGAAAACGGGAAGAAGAGCAATGTGAGCGGATCTTTCCCGGTGTAGTTGCAGGAATCGAGGATGTGTGATTCCACACTCGCCTGCGACCCATCCCCCTGGAAGTGATGGTCTGCCAGTTGCCGCATCTGATTCATCACGAACGTCGTCAGCCCCAGCAGATAGAGCAGCCCGATCCGGCTCGGCGGCGCCATGCCCACAGCCACGCTCAGCGGAATGAAGGCGGCCCGTACAAAGCAGAGCAGTTCCACCGCCGTGATCGCTTTGCGATCAAACGCTGTGATATGGCGCCGGTAGTGGATGTTGAGCGTGAGCGAGCTGGCCCGCTCCAGCACGAGTTGCCGCAGCCGCGGATGAAGAAATGTGAGTGGTGCCAGCAGAAACCGCAGAAAGACCAGCAGCGGAAAGACCAGCATGTGGAGCGAATAGATCAGCGCACTGCGCCAATTCCCCCCCTCCAGCACGTTGGCCACATATTCGGGATCCTCCGGCGTGCCATACATCTTCATGCTGTGGTGATCGCGGTGGTGCCGGGTGAAAAAGGGGCTGGGCGTCAGCGTCATCATGCCGACCAGCACGTTCCAGGCAACCTTGAAGCCGCGCATCTCATGGTGGCCGAGGTGGCACACTTCATGCACCAGCGAACCGAGCCGGTAGAGCCAGAAGACGGCAATCGGAAACGCAGCCAGTTGCTGCCATGATCCCAAAGGCGCCAGCAGATAGACCGCAGCAGCCGTATAGGCGATGGAGAGCGCAAGAAGAAAATCGCCCCAATACCTCCACGGGCTCACCTTGAAGTGATCGACCGGAGCATCGCGCAAGGCGAGGCGGGCCTGGCGGATCCAGGCCGGTGCGCCGACATCATGGGCAGGATCGGGACCTGAATCAGCGGCGGCAGCGACAGGCCGGCCCGCAGCCGGGGCAGGAAAACGGCGCTCGGTGTGAGCGGGAGGGGCAACGCTGGCCATGCACAAGTCCCTTTGGCATCGGGGCGACGAACAGGGAACGGCTCGGACAGAACACACGATTCCACCCGCCGTGGCTTAAACAAGAGCAGAATTGGCCAAATTCAGATAGCCCAACCTGCTTGCGTTCGCAGGGAACGTGATTCCCAACCGGCTGGCCGCAGCGCGCCTGCGGGGAGCGGCCCGGATTACACGGGGCCAAGCAGGGCTTTCATTTCCTTGACAGCCTGCGTGAAGCCGACGAGCACCGCCCGGGCCACGATCGAATGGCCGATGTTCAGCTCCCCCATCCCCTCCAATCGCGCCACCGGCACGACATTGCGATAGGTGAGACCATGGCCGGCGGCCAGTGCCATCCCGGCCTGCCGAACCAGTTCGCCCCCCCGGGCCAGATCGGTCAGCCGCAGCCCCTGCTCTGCCGCGTTTGTGGCGTTGGCATAACATCCGGTGTGCAGTTCCACCGCCTCGACCCCGAGCTCTGCGGCGGCGGCAATCTGCTCGGGCGAGGGATCGATGAACAGCGACACCGCGATGCCGGCCCCGTGCAACCGGCGCACTGCCTCTTGAGTGGCAACGCGGTGGACGACCACATCGAGGCCCCCTTCGGTGGTGATCTCCTCGCGCCGCTCGGGCACGAGTGTCACCTGATCGGGCTTCACAAGGCAGGCGATCTCGACCATGGCCGGGGCGATCGCCCCCTCCAGATTGAGCTTCACCTGCACCGTGCGGCGCAGCACCTCCAGATCGCGATCCTGGATGTGCCGACGATCCTCCCGCAGATGCACGGTGATCGCATCAGCGCCGCCGAGCTCCGCCAGAGCCGCCGCCCACACCGGATCGGGCTCCGGGGCGCGGCGGGCCTGACGGATCGTGGCCACGTGATCGATGTTGACGCCGAGCGTTGCCATGGTGTCCTGCAGGGAGGCCGAGAAAAAACGACACAATACCAGAAACCGGGTGCCGGCGTGCCGGCCGCGATCAGCCCGATTTCTTCATCAGAATCACGGCATTGCCCCGGGGCGTGCGCACCTGCAGCATCACGCCATCCTCGGCCGACTGCTTCTCAATCGCCTCAGCGAATTCACCGATCGTGGTGACCGCCTCCTTACCGACCTTACGAATCAGCACCCCTGGCCCGATGCCGGCCGCTGCCGCAATGCCGTCGGGATCGACGCGATCGACCACCACCCCCTCAAAGCCCTCATACATCTCGTTTTTCTCTGGCAACGATTCCTTGTCGCGCACCTCCAGCCCAAACGCCTCCGAGTAGAAAGTCTCTTCGCCGCGGGCCTGCTCCAGCTGGCGGCCGCCGGAACGCTGCGAGAGTTTATTCGGCAGCGGCTTCACCGAGATGCTGAGATTCATTTTCTTCCCCTCGCGCAGCACCACGATCTGATGCTGCTTGTTCATATCAGAGCGTTCCACAACCTCCTGCAGAGACCGGGGGCCATCGACAGCGACGCCGTCGAACCCGACGATCACATCCAACTCTTCAACGCCCGCGTCGGCCGCCGGAGTATTGGGCAGGACCTCAGTCACGAGCACCCCCTTGCGGTCCTTGACGCCCAGCTTGGCCGCCATCTGGTTGTCGAGGCCACCGATCGACACCCCCAGATAGCCCCGCTCCACCTCCCCCTTGGCGATGAGCTGATCGCTCACCCACTTGGCGAGATTGATCGGAATGGCAAACCCGATTCCCTGATAGCCGCCACTATTGGAGGCGATGGCGGTATTGATCCCGATCACTTCGCCCTCGAGGTTGACCAGCGGACCACCCGAGTTGCCAGGATTGATGGCCGCGTCGGTCTGGAGAAACTTGGCCCGGCGCACGCTGCCGAGTTCGCGTCCCTTGCCGCTGATGATGCCGGCGCTGACCGTGGTTTCCAGTTCAAAGGGATTGCCGATGGCAATCACCCAGTCGCCGATCTCGAGCTTGTCAGAGTCGCCGAGCTTCGCTGTGGGAAGGTTCTCGGCGTCGGCCAAGCGCACCACTGCCAGATCGCTGTCGGGGTCTGTCTTGATCTCGGTCGCCTTGAATTCGCGGCCATCGGCAAGCTCCACCGTGACGGTATCGGCGCCCTCGACCACATGATTATTCGTGAGCACGATCCCCGACCCATCCACAATCACGCCTGAGCCGACGCCCGAGCGCCCCGGGGGCATCCGCTGCTCGTCGCCGGGGGCGGGCATCTCAAAGCCCTCGGGCATGCCATCCCGGAAGAAATCCTCAAATGGGGTGCCCTTGAACGGATTCTCGGCGTTTTCGCCGCGGCGTCTGCCGCCGCCCCCACCCCGATTTGCCTTGGCGGCGCGGGGCTTCGATTCACTTCTGACGACGACCACGCTGGGCGTGGCGGCGCCCGCCGCAGTGCGGAAGGCTCTGGAGAGGGCATTCGCATGGAGCCGTGCCGACTCGGCTGAGGGTTCCTCGGCCCGCAGGACTGGGGCCGGCAGCAGCAGAGAAGCCACCACGGCAATGCTGGCGACAGAGAGGGACCGGGAAAGCAAGGGGTGAAGCATATGAACAGGCCTCGTTTCTGTGGAAATCTGAAACTTCTCTGGAAATCTGGAAAGAGATGTCGGACAGACGACACCCTACGCAAAAAACGCAGGCAGCGACTGGGGATTGTAGCCACCTCACCGGCCGCCGCGGGGATCTTCACGACCGCCGCAGGCCCCGATGATCAACCATGACCAACCATGATCAACGGCATCCCAGACGGGTGAAAAAACGCCCATCTCCTTGTACGCACGGCACAAGGGATGGTTCATCCGGCTGGCGGCCCCCGAAAAAAGCAGAAAAAAGGGCAGGGATGACTTTTTCCGCAGACAGCTAGACTGAAGGGGTGCCGGCCATGCGGGGCGACGCACAGAACTGAAGGAGACAGGATTGGGAATGGCCCGACGCGAACCACCTGAGACGGCCGATCTGCCGATTGACGTGGCGGAATGCCAGCGCCGGATTCAATACACGTTCCGCGATCCGTCCCTGCTGCTGGCGGCGGTGACCCATGCCTCGGGAGCCCAGCACAGGCTCGCTTCCAACGAGCGACTCGAGTTTCTCGGCGACTCGATCCTCGGTTTTGTCATCTGCGAGCACCTCTACCGGCTGTTCCCCGAATCGCTGGAGGGGGATCTCACCCGGATCAAATCGGTGGTGGTGAGCCGGGAGACCTGTGGCAGGATCAGCGAGCAATTAAACCTCGCCGATTTTCTGATCGTCGGCAAGGGGCTGGCAATCAACAAGCCGGTCCCTATCTCGGTGCTCTCTGATCTGTTTGAGTCGCTGGTGGCGGCGGTGTATCTCGACGGCGGCATCGATCCGGCACGGGCCCTGGTGGAGCGGTTGCTCGCGCCGGAGGTTGCCAGCGTCGCTTCGGGAGGCCAGGGTGCAAACCACAAGTCGCTGCTGCAGCAACTCTCGCAGCGTGATTTTGGGGTGACGCCCACCTACGAAGTGATGGAGGAGTCGGGGCCAGACCACAGCAAAAACTTTCAGGTGTCGGCGTTCATCGGTCCCCGCTGCTATTCCCCTGCCTGGGGCAGAAACAAAAAAGAGGCGGAACAACGGGCCGCCCTCAAGGCGCTTGAAGAACTCTGCCCCGTCGCCAAGCCTGCACCAGAAAGCCCCACCGACAGCTAACTGTCCGTGGAAAAAGTCATCCCTGACCTTTTTCCACTCGGCCGACCGCAGGAAACGCCGAGGGTTTCCTGGGTCGACCACCGCCGCATCGGGCGGCGGGTAATTTATCCACAGCCCGCCAACAGGCTGTGCAAAAAAATGTCGCATCGCTGGATGCGATGCCTGTGGACTGTCTTCAATTCAAAGGGCCATGGATGGCTTTTTCCACGTGCAGCCAACAGGCTATGCAAAAAATGTCGCATCGCTGGATGCGATGCCTGTCGACCGTGGAAAACCTCG
>CAISJI010000082.1 GCA_903885565.1 uncultured Planctomycetaceae bacterium | reverse complement strand
TTGAACGCTGCCAAACGGCGCGAACTGCAGGCGAAACGGGACGATTTCTTTGGCCGCTCGATCGACTTCATCCCCTGCCCGGAGTTTTTTCAGTCGGATGCCGAGACGCTCGCCACGCAGCCCCCTCCGGCGGCCGATGTGCCTCTGGATCAATCTGGATCTGGCGCCACGGGGCATCTCGCCCCCTACCTGATCAGCCTCTACCGCACCCGTCTGCTCAAGCGGGAGGAGGAGCAGTTTTATTTTCGCCGGATGAACTGGTTGAAGTTCCGGGCGGCGGCGCAGCGCGACCAACTCGACCAGCGGCGGGCCACCCTCCGCCAGATGGAGAGGGTGGAGGGCTGGCTGGCCGAGGCGGAAACGGTCAAGGCGATCCTCATCACAAGCAACCTCCGGTTGGTTGTGTCGATCGCCAAGAAGTTTGTCGATGCCAGCAACTCGTTCGAGGAGCTTGTAGGCGAGGGCAACGTGGCGCTGATGCGCTCGGTGGAGAAGTTCAACTTCGAGTTGGGAAACCGCTTCAGCACCTATGCCACCTACGCCATCCAACGCCATTTCTTCCGGCTCTCGCACAAGGGCCGCCAGCAACGCAGCCGGTTTGTGGCCGATGATGCATCGCTGCACCGCAGGGCGGCACCAGAGCCATCCACCGCCTATTGTTCTTCCGGGCAAATCGATCTGCTCAAGGATCTCTTCGCCAGATTCTTTGCAGAGCTTGAGCCGCGCGAACAGCAGATCGTCTCAGCCCGCTTTGGGTTTGATGGCCTGCCGCCGCGCACGTTCCGCGAACTGGGGATCGAGATGGGCGTCTGCAAGGAGCGGATCCGCCAGATCCAATCCCGCGCCATGGAGAAGATCCGCTCGATGGCAGAGGAAGCCAAGCTGGAGCAGATAGTCGGCGACTGGCTGTAGCAGTTGTGCAGCAAACCTTCGGGAGGTGGCATGCCACAGGAACGGCCCCAGCGAGTCTTGGTGATCGGTGCCGCCGGCGGGATCGGCTCCGCCTTGGTGCGGCAGTTGGTCGCCTCAGGGGCGCAGGTATTTCTGGCGGGAAGGGATGCCGCCAGGCTGGGCGCCCTCTCGGCCGAACTGGGCCTCCCGGGCGCCACGCTCGATGCCGCTGACCCCGACGCTGTCGATGCGCTGGCTGATCGTGCCGCCGCTGAACTCGGCGGGCTCGACGGCTTGGCCAATTGCGTTGGATCGCTGATTCTCAAGCCGGCGCATCTGACGAGCACCGCCGACTGGCAGGCGACGCTGGCAACCAATCTCTCCAGTGCCTTTGGCTGTGTGCGTGCGGCGGGCCGCTTGATGAAGTCGGGGAGTGGTTCGGTGGTGCTGGTTTCCAGCGCCGCAGCCCGCGTGGGGTTGGCCAACCATGAGGCAATCGCGGCGGCCAAGGCGGGGATCATCGGCCTGACGCTCTCCGCCGCGGCCACCTATGCCCGGCAGGGGATCCGGTTCAATGCCGTTGCCCCGGGGCTGGTGCGAACGCCCCTCACCAAGGGGCTGGTGGCGAGTGAATTGGCCGAAAAAGCTTCGATCGGGATGCACCCGCTGGGTCGGCTGGGGGAGCCGGAGGAGGTGGCTGGGGCAATCCTGTGGCTGCTCGATCCTGCCCAGAGTTGGATCACCGGCCAGGTGCTCGGCGTGGATGGGGGCCTGGCGAATGTGAAGGGGCGGTCTGGCTGAAACGGGTCTGCGGTGGTCTCCGGGAATCCCCCCTCGGCCCTCCAAACACGCCCGCTCGGCTCGGGGCCAGTGCGTCGCCGGCGTTCCTGGAGTATTCTGTGCTCCATGAAAACATCAACACTCGACCACGCCGCGGGGGCCGGCGCCGGTTCAACCCCAGCCCCAACGTTTCGCCTCTGGCTGATGATGGTGCTGGAGTTCGCCATCTGGGGCGCCTGGCTGCCGCTGATTTGGGGCTACATGGGCAAGGATGGCCTTGCCTTCAGCAACACGCAGATCGCCTGGGTGGGGAGTGCCTTTGCGATCGCCTCGATCGTCGGCATCTTCTTTTCCAGCCAGTTCGCCGATCGCACGTTCGCCGCTGAAAAGTTCATGGCATTCAGCCACCTCGTAGGGGGACTGGCGATTCTCGGCATGTATTGGGCCAAGGATTTCCCCACCTTCTTCCTGCTGATGCTGGTCCACTCTCTGTTCTATGTGCCGACGATCTCCGTCTCCAATTCGCTGGCGTTTGCCCATATGAAGGATGCGCAGAAGGAATTTGGCATCGTGCGCATGGGAGGTACGATCGGCTGGATCCTCGTTGCCTGGCCGCTGTTCTTCCTGCTGCAGGGAAAAAGTGGCGTGGATGCCGTTGCCGCCAGCCGCAATATCTTTCTCGTTTCGGGTATCACCTCGCTGGTGTTGGCCGCCTACAGCCTCATGTTGCCGCATACCCCGCCGAAGCCAGCGGCTCCGGGCGAGGGGGGCTTCGCGTGGCTCAAGGCAGCGAAGTATCTGACCAATCCCTATCTGCTGGTGCTCTTTGTGGTGACGTTCATCGATGCTGTCATCCATAACGGCTATTTCGTGATGGCGGGTGATTTCCTCGGCAGCCAGTCGGTCCGTATCCCCCCGGAATGGATCATGCCGGTGATGAGCATCGGCCAGGTGGCGGAGATCCTCACGATGGCGGTGCTGGGAAGCGTGCTCGCCCGGCTCGGCTGGAAGACCACGATGATCTTGGGGATTCTGGGGCATGCGGCCCGCTTTGCGGTGTTTGCCTTCATGCCGACCAATCAGCTGATGATCATCGCCGTGCAGGTGTTGCACGGCGTCTGCTATGCGTTTTTCTTCGCCACGCTCTACATCTTCATCGACGCGGCGTTTCCCAAGGACGTTCGCTCCAGTGCCCAGAGCCTCTTCAACCTGCTCGTGCTGGGGCTGGGGGATCTGGCCGCCAAATGGCTGTTCATCCCGCTGCAAAGCAGCCTCACCACCAACGGCACCACCGACTACCGGCAGCTCTTTCTGGTGCCGATGGCGATGGCGTTGGTGGCAGCTGCAGTGCTGCTGGTGGCGTTCTGGCCACCGCGGTCGCTGGCGGTTGCCTCCGCGGAGGATGACGATCTGGAAACGGAGCCGTCGGTGGCGCGGTAAACCTGTCGCTGTAGGCTGTCGATTGTTGGCCACATCTGTCTGCCCGCTTCCCGTGTAAGGAACCCTCGCATGGCGTCCCCCGGCCCCCGTCAGTTGCCCACCGCCGATCCAGCGGCCCCTCTCGACTCCATCCACCATGTGGCGATCGCCGTGAACAATGTGGCTGAGGCGGTGGACTGGTATCGCAAGCATTTCCGCTGCGAGATCGGCTATCAGGACGCCACTTGGGCACTGCTGGAATTCGCCAACACCCGGCTGGCGCTGGTGATCCCTGACCAGCACCCCCCCCACATCGGTTTCATCCATCCCCAGGCGGAAGCCTTTGGGCCGCTCAAGGGGCATCGCGACGGGACTCGCAGCTGCTATGTGGCTGATCCTGCCGGAAACCCGGTGGAAGTTTTGGCCCCGATCGAAGGGGTATGAGCGGTTGGCCAAAGTGAAACTGGCCAAATCTGCCTTGCACCGGGCCGACAGGAGTTCCTATCTTCGCAGCCTCTCCGGCGTGGTCCGGGGTGAACTCTGGAGGGCTGCCGATGTCGATCGCGCTGGAATCTCTGGCCCGCAGGCTGGACGGAACACTTGTCGGGGAAGGTACCGCTGACACGCTCATCGGCGGGGCTGCCACACTGGAAACCGCGTCGGCCACCGACATCACGCTGCTCGATTCGGGCGGCAAGCTCCATCTTCTGGCCAAGAGCAGCGCCGCCGCGGCGATCGTTCCACGCGGAACCGGCCCGCTCGACCGCCCGACGATCGAGGTGGCCGATGTGCATGCCGCCTTTGCCGCGGCGATCACCTCGTTCCGTCCGCCCCGCACGCTGCGGCGCAGCGGTATCAGCCCGCAGGCAGCCGTCGATCCCACGGCGCGAATCGCGGCCGATGTCGAGATCCATCCCTTTGCCTCGATCGGCGCCGATGTGGAGATCGCAGCAGGGGCCACAATTCACTCCGGTGCCCGCATCGGCGTCGGCTGCCGGATTGGGGCCGGCACCGAAATTTTCCCCAATGCCGTCCTCTATCCCGACACGATTCTCGGGCAGCGCTGCCTGATCCACGCCGGAGCGGCGCTGGGCGCCTATGGCTTCGGCTACAAGGTCACAGGGGGCGCCTATGCCCTCTCGGCTCAGCTCGGCTGGGTGGAGGTGGGGGATGACGTGGAGATCGGCGCCGGCACGGCGATCGACCGCGGCACGTATGGGCCGACGGTGATCGGCAGCGGGACGAAGATCGATAATTTGGTGATGATCGCCCACAACTGCCGGATTGGCCAGCACAACATGATCTGCTCCCAGGTGGGTGTGGCCGGCAGCACCTCCACCGGCGACTGGGTTGTGATGGCGGGGCAGTGCGGTGTGCGCGACCATGTGCACATCGGCGACCGAGCGGTGCTCGGTGCCCGGTCGGGTGTGTGCAACGACGTGCCGGCCGGCATGACGGTGCTCGGCGAACCGGCGATTGAACTGCGGGATCGGAAGCTCCAGTTGGCCACGATGAGCAAGCTTCCCGAGATGCGGAAAATGCTCAAAGAGGTCGCGGCCCGCGTGGCGACGCTCGCCCCGGTCGCGGCACAGCATGAGCCGTCTTCCCGCGGGCCCGGCAGCCGGGCCGCTGACGCCGCCTGATTCCCGCCTGATTCCCGCCCAGCATCTTTGAATGGTGTGTGCCAATCCATGCCCCACTCCCCTCCCACCCCCCGCCCCTCCTCGATGCCTGCCTGCGCCGCGGTGCCGCTGGCAGCGCTTGAGGGAGAGACCATCGGCATTCTGGCCGGCTGGGGCCGCTTCCCCGTGGCGGTGGCCGAGGCTGTCAGACGTTCCGGTGGCCGCACCGCGGTAGTTGCCATCCGCGACCATGCCGATCTGGCTCTGGAGGCCGTGGCCGACTGCCATTCCACCGTCGGCGTGGCCGAGATCGGCCGGGCGCTCTCGTTTTTCCAGCAGCATGGTGTGCAGCGGGCCACGATGGCGGGCAAGATTCACAAAACCCAACTCTTCGCCCGCGGGGCCTGGCTCCGCCACCTGCCCGACTGGCAGGGGCTGTGCACCTTCTGGCCACACTTCATCACCCGACGGCGCGACAATCGCGACGATTCGCTGCTGGGGGCGATCGCCTCTGCCTTCGACACCGGCGGCGTGCGGATGGTGCCTGCCACCGATCTGGCGCCGGAGCTTTTGGCTCGCGAGGGAGTGCTGGCGGGACGGCCGCTCTCTGCCACGGAGGCAGCCGATGTGGCTTTCGGCTGGCAATTGGCCAAGGAACTCGGCCGGCTCGATATCGGACAGACTGTGGTGGTGAAAAACCGGGCGCCGCTGGCCCTTGAGGCGATCGAGGGTACCGATGCCTGCATCCGCCGGGCCGGCACGCTGTGCGGCACAGGGGGCATGGTGGTTGTGAAGGTGGCCAAGCCGCAGCAGGATCTGCGCTTTGATATGCCGACGATCGGGATCGGAACGCTTGAATCACTGCGGGATGCGGGGGCCCGTGTGCTGGCGATCGAGGCGGGCCGTACGATCCTCGTCGATGCCCCTGAGTTGGCCGGTTTTGCACGGTCAAACGGGCTGACGATCGTGAGTTGCTACGACGTGGCCGGCGCTGCGGCGCTGCCCGACGGCTCTGCGGCCGCCTGAAGCCGACCGCCCTGCGTGGCGGGCGGGGGGCATCGTATACTTGTCAGCTATGAAGCAGACATCAGCCTCGATCGTGTTGTGCACTGCCCCAATGTGGGCGCTGCTGATCGGCATTGGTCTCCCTACCGCGGCAGCGCAACTGGCCGTCAGGACTCAGGAGGAGACCCTCCAGGAAGAGGCCGCAGAGGACCTGCGGGAGGACGATCCGGAGTCAGCTGTGGATCTGCTCGAGGAGGCGGTTGAAGATTGGGAGGAGCAACCCGACGGCGACAACGTTGACGACGAGGAGAAGGCCCCGCAGCCCTTCGGGGAAGCCCGCCGGAAGGGAGCCCGCGTCCGTCCGCTGCCGATCGACATGCGGATCAATCGCCATCAGCGCATTCCCGCGGCTCCGCCGGTCTACATGGGGCGCGAGATCGCCCAAACAATGCACTA
>CAISJI010000081.1 GCA_903885565.1 uncultured Planctomycetaceae bacterium | reverse complement strand
GGCAGTCGCTACCGCTGCGATCCCAGCAGCCAGGCGAGCAGGCCCTTCTGCACATGCATGCGGTTGGCCGCCTCCTCCACCACCACGCTCTGCGGGCCGTCGATCACCTCGTCGGTGACCTCCTCGCCGCGGCGGGCTGGCAGGCAGTGCATGAACAGGGCATTGGGGCTGTGGCGCATCAGCTTTTGATTGACCTGATAGGGCGCAAGCGCCGCGTGCCGCTCGGCCCGCTCTCGTTCCTGCCCCATGCTCGTCCAGACATCGGTGTAGACGCAGGCCGACCCCTTCACCGCCGCCACCGGATCGGTTGTTTCCTCGATATCCGCTGTCGGCAGGAGCCCGCGGAGATGGGCCCGGAAGGCATCGTCAAATTGATAGGCCTTCGGCGCCGCCAGCACAAACCGCATCCCGAGCAGGCCGCAGCAGACTGCCAGCGACCGGGCCATGTTGTTGCCATCCCCGATAAACGCCAGCGTGTGGCCCGCCAACCGCCCCACATGGCTCTTGAGCGTGTAGAGATCGGCCAAGGCCTGGCAGGGGTGGCAATAGTCGGAAAGGCCGTTGATCACCGGCACGCTCGAGGCCGCGGCCAGCGCCACGATCGTTTCGTGGGCCTTCGACCGGAAGACTATTCCATCGACATATTCGCTTAAAACCCGGCCAAAATCGGCAATGCTCTCCCGCGAACTCGACACGCCGGTGTCTTCGCCGAGAAAGAGGCTTGAGCCGCCGAGATGCACCATCGCCGCCTCAAAGCTCACCCGCGTGCGCAGGCTCGGCTTCTCAAACACCAAGGCCAGCACCCGCCCCGGCAGGAGCGGTTCGCGGAGGCCGGCGTCGTATTTCGTTTCCAGATCCTGCGCAACGGCGAAGATCGCCTCGATATCGTGCGCGGAGAGGTCTTCGGGAACAATGAGATGGCGCATGGGAAATCAGGTGCGGGAGGCGACGTGCATGATCGCATCGCCGAGCTTGTCGCAGCCCTCGTGGATGTCTTCGGGGGAGATGTTCATGGCTGGGAGCAGACGCATCACGCGCCCCTGTGTGCAGTTGACCAGCAGATTCTTGCGGAGGCACTCCTCCACCACGGCGGCGCCGTCGATGGAGAGCTCAACGCCGATCATCATGCCGAAGACCCGCACGTCGCGCACCGCATCGCAGCGGGCCTTGAGGCCCTCAAGCCGCTCGCGGAAGATTTCCGCCGCCCGGTCGACGTGGGCGAGCAACCCCTGCGCTTCGATCATCTCGATCGCAGCGATGCCGGCCCGGGCAGAGATCGGATTGCCACCAAACGTGGCGGCATGCATGCCGGGACGGAGAAACTTGGCCAGTTCCGGCGTTGTCAGCAGGGCGCCACCGGCGATGCCGGCACAGAGGCTCTTGGCCAGCGTGATCACATCGGGTGTGACGCCAAAGTGCTGATAGCCAAACCACTTGCCCGTCCGGCCACAGCCGCACTGCACCTCGTCGAACACCAGCAGGAGATCCCGCTCGTCGGCCAGCCGGCGCAGGCCCTCGAGGAATCCCGGCGGTGCCGGCACCACACCCCCCTCGCCCAGAATGGGCTCCACGAGAATGCCGCCGGTCTGCTCGTCGATCAGTTTTTCGACCGCTTCCAGATCGCCGTGCGGGGCATACTGGAATCCGGCCACCATCGGCCCCAAACCTTCGTGGTATTTCGGCTGGGCGGTGGCCGACACGCTGCCCATCGTGCGGCCGTGGAAGCCCCCCTGAAACGTGATGATCTTGTAGCGCTTTCCCTCGGTGCGGAGCCGCACGAGCTTGATCGCCGCTTCGTTGGCCTCGGTGCCCGAGTTGCAGAAAAAGGCCTGACCGCCAAACGAGCGCTCGGAGAGCAGCTTTGCCCACTCCCCCTGGGGCTGCGTATACCACGAGTTGGGAACGTGGATCAGCTGCTCCAGCTGCGCCTGCACCGCCTGCACAACCGGCGCCGGACAGTGGCCGAGCAGATTGCAGCCCCAGCCCGGAAACAGATCGAGGTATTCCGCCCCCTCCGCATCCCACACGCGCGAGCCCTGCCCGCGCACAAGGCAGACCGGAAACCGCTTGTAGTTGGGGACAACATAGCGATCGAAGGTGTCGATCACCGCCTGGGTGCGGGGGGGCACGAGATGCGCGGATCCGGCCTGCGGAAGCGGTTTGTCAAGCGTGGCCATGGGGTGGGGTCTCGCGAAACGGCAGAGTCAGGGGGAGTTCGGGGAGTGGCGAATGAACAGGCAGGGAAGCGGGGAAACCGAAAGATGCGAGTCGAGAAGAGTGGAGCCGGTTGAGCCTAGACGGGGGCCGCAGACTGCGCTTGAGCGGAGGAGCCGACCGCATCATCGCGGACCAGTTCGGTGCCCACACCGCTGGTGGTGTAGATCTCCAGGAGGAGTGAGTGGCGCAGGCGACCGTCGATGATGTGGATCTTCTTGACGCCCTGATCGAGCGTTTCCAAACAGCCCTCGATCTTGGGGATCATGCCGGCGGCGATCGTGCCATCAGCAATCATCCGCCGCGCCTCGGTCGATGTGAGGGAGTGGACGAGGCTTTCCGGATCGTTGACATCCTGAAGCACGCCAGGAATATCGCTGAGAATCACCAGTTTTTCCGCACCGATCGCTGCAGCCACCGCCGTGGCGGCCGTGTCGGCATTGACGTTGAGCTTTTGATTATCCGGCCCCATCGCCATCGACGGGATCACCGGCACCTGACCGGCATAGGTGAGATTGTCGATCGTCAGCCGGTCGACCCGGGTGACAGTGCCGACATACCCGAGGTCGATCGGCGCTCCAGCAGGCCCCGGCAGCGTCAGTGGCTCGCCGAAGAGCACATTGGTGGAGAGGAAGTTGAGCGACATCGCCCGGCCGCCGTACTCCTCGATTTTCGCGGCAAGATCATGGTTGAGTTCCGTGGCCAGCACCTTCTCCACGATTTCCAGCGTGGCGGCATCGGTGTAGCGGCGCCCCTGCACAAATCGGGGGGCCAGTCCGGCAGCATCCATCGCCCGATTGATCGCCTTGCCGCCGCCGTGCACCAGCACAACCCGCATCCCGAGTGTCGACATGAAGACGACATCCACCAGCAGATGGCGGAGGGAATCGGCATGTTCTACGACGCTCCCCCCCAGTTTGATGACTGTGGTCGTGTCGCGGAACTTGCGAATCCACCCGAGCGCCTCGATGAGCGTGTCGGCCTTTTGGATTGCTTTCGACTGGACGCGGGATGGTTTTGGCGTAGTTGCCACGGAAAAAGGACCTCACGCTGATGCACGGAGAGGGGAAAGGGAAGAGTCTAACAAGCCAGACAAAAAAAGTCGGCAGCGGGCGAAAAACTTCCGCCGGGTTCCCCGGGAGCGTTCCGAACCGGGAACCAGAGCCTTTTCGCCGCTTGACGATCCCCAATGGGGTGCTAATCTGTATTTGTTTTGCAAATAATGCATGGCCGCATTATTCGTTTTTCTCATCTTTGCCCCACCATGGAGGGTGTGCAGGGCCTGAGCTTTCGGCCCCATTACCGGCGATTTGCGCACGTTGCATGAATCTCAAGAGCCTGAAAATCTTCTGCGACATCGTCTCCCGCCGGAGTTTTTCCCGGGCGGCCGAGGACAATGGCATTTCCCAGTCGGGCGCCAGCCAGGTCGTGAGCCAGTTGGAAAACAGGCTGGGTGTTCAGCTCATCGAGCGGTCGAAGCGGCCGCTGGCGCCCTCAAAAGAAGGCCAGGTTTTTTTTGACGGCTGCCGCAAACTGATCGCCCGGTATGAGGCGCTTGAAGACGAGGTGCGGACGCTCCACGAGGAGGTCGCCGGCCGCGTCCGGGTGGCGGCCATTTATTCTGTGGGCCTGCACCACATGAGTCGGTATGTGCAGGAATTCATGTCCCGCCATCCCAAGGCCAACGTCCGGCTGGAATATCTCCATCCCGACCGGGTGCTGGAGGCGGTCGAGAGCGGGCAGGCTGATCTGGGGCTGGTGAGCTATCCCCGCAGCACGCGGTTGATCGAGGCGGAGCCATGGCGGGAGGAGCCGATCGTCCTCGTCTGTGCCCCGAGCCACCCGTTCGCCCGCCGCGAGCAGGTCGCGATCGACGAACTCGACGGTCAATCGCTGGTCGGTTTCGATCCCGATCTGGTGATCCGCCACGAGATCGACCGGGTGTTGGCCTCGCGCCATGCCGAACCGCATGTGGTGATGGAATTCGACAACATCGAGACGATCAAGCGCGCCGTGGAGATCGATGCCGGCGTCGCCCTGCTGCCTGAGCCGACGGTTTTACGGGAACTGGCCGCTGGCACCCTCTGTGCCGTGCCGCTGGACTGCGCCGGCATGCCGAGCGGGGCGATTGTTCGGCCGTTGGGGATCATCCGGGCTCGGGGAAAACCTTTGGCGCCGACGATCGAGCGCTTCATCGAACTGCTGCGGCAACATGCCTCTTCCCCCGATGCGACGCCGACATCGATAGCGGAAGAGGAGGAGGTAGCGGGGACTGCGCTCGAGTCCAAACGCCCCGCGGCCGCTCAGCGGACCACGACCCCCGTGTTGGCCTGAGACCTGTTCAACGAGCCCTCCGGAAAAAGTTTCCCCACTCCCTACCGCAACGCCGCCGTTTTTTCTCCTTAAGCAGACACACCTTTCCCGCTCCCACCCCATCGCACCAACCGAGCCTCGCCATGACCCGCTCTCCCGGCCTCCCTCCCGCTCAGGGCCTCTACGATCCCGCCAACGAGCACGACGCCTGCGGTGTGGGATTTGTCGTCAACATGCATGGCCGCAAGAGCCACACGATTGTGCGGCAGGGCTTGGAAGTATTGGAAAACCTCACCCACCGGGGGGCCTGTGGCTGCGATCCGCTGACGGGCGACGGTGCCGGCATTCTGATCCAGATGCCGCAGGAGTTTTTCGCCGCCGTGACACCGCAGGCTGGCATCAAATTGCCGGCGCCGGGCGACTGGGCTGTGGGCAACGTCTTTCTGCCATCATCGGTGGAGGAACGGGAGAGCGCCGAGAGCTTCTTTGAGCGGCTCTGCCGCGAGGAGGGGCAGGAGTTTCTGGGCTGGCGCAGCGTGCCGGTCGACAACAGCTCCATCGGCGGCACCGCCCGCGACGTGGAGCCGGCGGTGCGGCAGGCCTTCATCGGCCGTGGGCGGCAGACGCCGCGCGACCTGTTTGAATGGAAGCTGTTTGTGCTGCGGAAGCGGTTTGAGATTGAGTTGGGAGAGCTGGGGCTCACGGAACAGACGTTCGCCTACATCTGCTCGCTGTCGGCCCGCACGATCGTCTACAAGGGTCTGCTGCTGGCCGATCAGGTCGACAAATACTACTCCGATCTCTCCGATGCCCGGATGACCAGCGCCCTGGCGCTGGTCCACCAGCGTTACAGCACCAACACTTTCCCCACCTGGGATCTGGCCCATCCATTCCGGTTTATCGCCCACAATGGCGAGATCAACACGGTGCGGGGCAACATCAACTGGATGCATGCCCGCGAGAGCATGTTGGCCCACCCTGTCTGCGGGCCAGACATGGCCAAGATCGCGCCGGTGGTGCGGGGCGGCGGCAGCGATTCTGCCACCTTCGACAACGTGCTGGAGCTGCTGGTTCTCGCCGGCCGGCCGATCGAGGAGGTGGTGAGCATGCTGATCCCGGAGCCGTGGAGCGGCCACGAGAGCATGCCGGATGACCTCAAGGCCTATTACGAATACCAGGCCTGCCTGATGGAGCCCTGGGATGGTCCGGCGGCGCTGGCCTTCACTGACGGCACGCGCATCGGCGCCACGCTCGATCGCAACGGCCTGCGGCCCGGTCGCTGGTGGCAGATGCGCGACGGCTTGGTGGTGATGGCCAGCGAGGCGGGGGTGCTCAACCTGGCGGCGGCCGATGTGGTGCGCAAAGGACGGCTGCGCCCGGGGCGGATGTTCCTCGTCGACACCCGCGAGGGACGGATTGTGGAGGATGGCGAGGTGAAGCAGCGGCTCGCCTCGGCCAAGCCCTGGCGCGACTGGCTCAATGCCCAGCAGGTCAAGCTGGAGAGCCTGCCCGATGTGGCCGCCGCAGCCGAACTCTCGGCGTCGCGGGCGGTGTTTGAGACGAACCATTCGGCCGAAGCCACCACCCAGCCCCACGCGATCGATCCCTGGCATGCCGCGGGCGTGGCGGGGGAGCGGGCGAGTCTCCTCGAATTGCAGCGGGCTTTCGGCTACACGCTTGAGGATCTCAAGGTGATCCTCACTCCCATGGCCACCGACGGCGCCGAGGCGATCGGCTCCATGGGCAACGACACGCCGCTGGCAATTCTCTCCGACCGGCCGCAATTGCTTTCCAACTACTTCAAGCAGCTCTTTGCCCAGGTGACCAACCCTCCGCTCGACGGCATCCGCGAGGAAATCATCACCTCGCTGGTCACCACGATCGGCTCCGAGGGCAATCTGCTGGCGACCACCCCAGAACAGTGCCGCCTGCTGCGTCTGGAAACCCCCGTGATCACCAACGCCGAGTGCGCCCGGATCAAGGCGCTCAATCAGCCCGGCCTTGTGGCTCGGACGATCTCCCTCCTCTTCCCCCGCACCGCCGGCCCTGCGCCGGCCAATGCAGCCGCCATGCGGACCCGGCTGGATGAAATCCGGGCCGAAGCTTCGGCGGCTGTGCGCGACGGGGTGACGATCGTCGTGCTCTCCGACCGGGGCATGAGCAGGGAAATGGCGGCGGTGCCGGCGCTGCTGGCTGCGTCGGGTGTTCACCACCATTTGGTGCGTGAGGGCACGCGGACCCGCTGTGGCATCGTGGTGGAAACGGGCGAGGCGCGGGAGGTGCATCACTTCGCCCTGCTCACGGGTTACGGTGCGGGGGCCGTCAATCCCTACCTGGCCTTTGCCACGATCGATCAGATGCAGGCCGAGCGCATGATCTCCCGCGATCTTCCGCGCGAGAAACTCCATAAGAATTTTGCCAAGGCCGCCTCCAAGGGGCTGCTCAAGGTGATGAGCAAAATGGGGATCTCGACGCAGCAGAGCTACCGCGGGGCCCAGATCTTCGAGGCGGTGGGACTCGACTCCCGCTTTGTCAAGGAATTCTTCACCCGCACCCCCAGCCGGATCGGCGGCATCGATCTCGACGGCGTTGCCGAGGAGACACTGCGCCGCCACGAACATGCCTGGCCGCATACCCTCGTGCCGCAAACCCTGGAACTCGATGTTGGCGGGCGCTACCAATGGCGGCGGAAGGGAGAGTCGCACATGCTCTCCCCCGATGTTGTGGCCAAGCTGCAGCAATCGACGCAGATCAACAGCCGGGCTGAATTCAAAAAATACCAGCAGCTCATCGACGAGCAGCAGAGCAAACTGCTGACGCTCCGCGGTCTGCTCGACTTCAAGTTTTCCGGACAGCCGATCCCGCTCGAGGAGGTGGAGCCTGCCACGGAGATCGTCAAGCGATTCGCGACCGGCGCCATGTCCTACGGATCGATCTCGAAAGAGGCCCACGAGACACTGGCCGTGGCAATGAATCGGCTCGGCGGCAAGAGCAACACCGGTGAGGGGGGCGAGGATCCGATCCGCTACCAGCTGGAGCCCTCTGGCGACAGCAAAAATTCCGCGGTGAAGCAGGTGGCCAGCGGCCGATTCGGCGTGACGAGCCTCTATCTGGTCAACGCCAAGGAATTGCAGATCAAAATGGCGCAGGGGGCGAAGCCTGGCGAGGGGGGGCAGCTCCCCGGCCACAAGGTCGATCGAGAGATCGCCCGCATCCGCCATTCCACGCCGGGGGTGGGGCTCATCTCGCCGCCGCCGCACCACGATATCTACTCCATCGAGGATCTGGCCCAGCTGATCCACGACCTCAAGAACGCCAACCACCACGCCCGCGTCAGCGTGAAACTCGTCGCTGAGGTGGGGGTCGGCACGGTGGCGGCAGGGGTGTCGAAGGGGAAGGCCGATGTGGTGCTCATCTCGGGCCACGACGGCGGCACCGGCGCCAGCCCCCAGACGTCGATCATGCATGCCGGCCTCCCTTGGGAGCTGGGGCTGGCCGAGGCGCATCAGGTTTTGGTGATGAACAATCTCCGCGGCAGAATCGTGGTGCAGACCGACGGCATGATCCGCACCGCCAAAGATGTGGTGATTGCCACCCTGCTGGGGGCTGAGGAGTATGGGATCGCCACGGCGTCGCTGGTGGTGATTGGGTGCATCATGATGCGCAAGTGCCACCTCAATACCTGCCCGGTGGGAATTGCCACGCAGGATCCGGAATTGCGCCGGCGGTTCACCGGCCAGCCGGAGCACGTCGTCAACTTTTTCTTCCTCTTGGCCGAGGAGATCCGGGAGTTGATGGCCAAGCTCGGCTTCCGCACGATCAACGAGATGGTGGGGCAGGTCGACAGGCTCGACACCCGCGCCGCCATTGCCCACTGGAAGGCGCAGGGGCTCGACTTCTCCACAATTCTGCACAAGCCGGAAGTGCCTGCCCATGTGCAAACGCACCGCACTGAAGCGCAGGACCATGGCATCGAAGCCTCGCTCGACATGACGCAACTGCTCGATCTCTGCCGCCCGGCCCTGGAGGAACGCAAGCCGGTGCGGGTGGACCTGCCGATTCGCAACGTCAACCGCACCGTCGGCACGATTCTCTCCAGCGAGATCACCCGCCGCTATGGGGCAGCGGGCCTGCCGGACGGCACGATCGACATCCATTTCACAGGCACTGCCGGACAGAGCCTGATGGCTTTCGGTGTGCCGGGAGTGACGGTCCATGT
>CAISJI010000080.1 GCA_903885565.1 uncultured Planctomycetaceae bacterium | reverse complement strand
GGGCGAACCGGGGGCCATCAATCTGCTCGTTGGTGGCGGGGGCAGCGACCTGCTCTACGGCGATCTCGGCGACGACTCGCTCGATGCCGGCGCTGGCGCCGACCGAATCTGGGGATTTGCCGGCGACGACACGATTTCTGCCGGCTCAGGGGACGATTTCGTCTCCGCCGGCCTCGGCTCAGATTATGTAGTGGGCGGCGCGGGCCGCGACACGATCTACGCCGGCGACGGCCTCACCGGCAGTGGCACAGCCGCCGATCCGGAGCTCGGTTCTGCCGACTTCAACACGATCTACGGCGATCTCGACGACGGCACCGTTCCGTTCATCGCCACCACCGCCGATGCGGAACTCCACCGCGACTGGATCTACGGCGACTCCGGCAGCGACACGATCGATGCCAGCCTCGGCAGCGACGTGATCTATGGCTACGCCGGCGACGACACGATTCTGGCCGATCCGGCATTCGTGGCGGGAGTCTACGGAAACGACTGGGTCGACGCCGGAGCGGGGGACGACACCGTGCTCGCCGATGCGGGCGACGACTTCATCCGGGCGGGAGCGGGCGACGATGTTGTCGATGCCGGCTCCGGCACTGACCGGGTCGAGGGGAATGAGGGAGACGACATCCTCATCGGCGGCAGCGGCAGCGACACGATCTCCGGCGGAGCTGGGCTCGACCTGATCTGGGGTGGCGATGCCTTTATTCTTGTGGCCGACTGGCAGGCCGATCTGGTCGCCTATCTCGCCAATCCGCAGCAATCTCCCTTCGCCCTCCCCACCAACTTCCCCGGCGAAACATGGACCGGCACCACCGCCGGCATGCTGCCGCTGGTGCCGCAGCGTCTCGCCGGCATCTCGGTGGCGGGGATGATCACCGACGGCAACAACCAGCTCTCCGGTGACGACGACACCGACTGGATCTTTGGCGGCGGCGGCAGCGATCGCCTCGCCGGCGGGGGAGGCGACGACTATCTCGATGGTGGCGCCGGCAACGATCAGGCCGATGGCGGCTCAGGAGACGACATCGTCCGCGGCGGTGCCAACGACGACGTCCTCAAGGGAGGAGCCGGGCTCGATCAGCTCTTTGGCGATGCTGGCGACGACACCCTCTTCGGCGACGCCGGCATCGCCTCCGCCGCAGCCGCCTATGCCTCCAGTGACGGCCAGCGGTTCTTTACTTCTCTTGCCGGCCAGCGGCTCTTCGGCGGCGAGGGCATCGATCAGATCTATGGCTGGTCGTATAGCACCCCTCCCTCGCTAGCTGGCGGCATCACGCTCGATCCAAACTCCGACATCGCCCGCGAGAGCAAACTCGTCGGTGAGGAGATCCATGGTGGCGCCGGGGGCGACTGGATCTATGGCGGCATCCGCGCCGACACGATCTATGGCGATGGCGGCAACGACACGGTCCAGGGAGATGGCTCGGTCGGCCAGCAGTATGCCGAGAATCTGGTCCTCTCCGTAGGTGGCGCCGACACGATCTACGGCGGCACCGGCGAGGACAAGCTCTATGGCAACGCCGGCGACGACACGCTCTTCGGCGGGGCCGACAGCGACTGGCTGGAGGGGCAGGCTGGCGCCGACAAGCTCTACGGCGGCGGCGGGATCGACAAGCTCGTTCTCGATGTGCGGCTCGAGTATGCCTCCGCCGGCATCGGCGTCTTCGATGGCCACTATGGCAACGAGGCCCGCGGCGACGTGGCCGACGACTCCGCCACCGACATTCTGGTGGTGATGGGCACCGCGGCCAACGATTCGATCGAACTGGCACAGGAGAGCTACACGATCCCCGGCACAGCCCGCAACGGCTCGCGGCTGGTGACGATTGTCACTACTCGTAACCCCACCGATGCCACCGATACCACTACTGTCACCAAGGCTGAATGGCGCGATTTGAGCGATCCGCGTGACACCAATGGCGTGCCGCTGATCGAGCAGTTTTCCATCAGCGGCCTCGGGGGCGATGACCTGCTCGGCTTCCTCTCCGCCTCTGAAACGCGCGTCGTCGATGGGCAAACGCTCGAGCTTGTGCCGCTGGATGTCTCCGACCTCACCTCCCGCAGCAACGACTGGGTGGGAGTTCTTGAGGGAGGTGCCGGCAACGACACTATCCGCGGCTCTGGCGCCCGCGATCGGATCGATGGCGGGTTTGGGTCTGACACGATCTACGGCAACGGCGGCGACGACCAGCTCTGGGGCGACGGCGGCGTCGGTCAGGGCAATGCCTCTGATTTCGACCGGCTCTACGCCGGCACCGGCTACGACGACCTCCTCGGTGGCCAAGGTACCAACGCCCTCTATGCCTGGTCGTCCGACCCCGATCGGGGAATGGGTGAGCTGCAGCTGCGCTCCGGCAGCACGAGCGTGGTCTCGACCGACAAGACAAAGCATCTGCTCGCAGCCGCCATGCCGCTGCCGGCCACCGGCCGGCTGGCCGAGGATGCCGTTTTCAGCGTGGTTCCCAGCAACGCCTCGGCAGCTCCGATCACCGTGACAGTGGCGGCCGGCAACTACCTCTCCCCCACCGGTCTCGTGGCGGCGGTCAATGCGGCGCTCGTGCGTGCCGGTGCCAGCGGGCTGTCGGCCGATATCTCCTCCGGCCGGTTGCTCCTCGTCGGCACGGCGTCATTCGGGGCATTTGGCGTTGTGCGTCTCCAGGGCTACGGCGTCTTCCCCACCGCCAATCCCGCTGCCACGCTTGCCAACATCCCACTTGCCATCGGCTCCTCGATCAGCCTCACCACGGCCCAGCTTGCGTCGCTTTCGATCGGTATGCTCGTGGTTGGCCCCGGGATCCCGACCGGAACAACGATTACCACGCTCGGCACGTCCGCGATCACCCTCTCGCGGCCGATCACCGCGGCGAGTTCCGGCACCACGCTCAAATTCTTCTCCCCGGAAGACACCGGTCTCAACCGGCTTCTCGGCGGCACCGGCACCGACGCCCTCTTCGGCGGCACCGGCCTCGATTTTCTCTACGGCAACGGCTCTCCGACCGGGGCCCCCGACACGCTCTACGACCGCGGCGGCAAGACGTTTGATTCGCGGGCCGGCGTGGAGAACGACCAGTGGAAGGAATATGCCCAGTCGACCGACCGGGTTTGGTATTACGCCGGCAGCAATAAAAACGACGTGATCACGGTCGACTACGTCACCGAGCCGGGGCTCCTGCAGGGCCACCACCTGATCACGCGGCTCACCAACAACAACGACAACTTCACGTTCGACGCCCAGGTGCGGCTCGATTTCAACGCCACCGACGCCAGCGGCCGCCGGATCTGGAGCCCCGACAATTCCTTCTACGGCCTCGCGGTGGTCGGCACGCTGCCGATTCCGGAAAACGGCCAGCTCTCCGCCGATGCCTCATTCACCGTGAGCGTCGATGGCGGGGAGATGATCACCATCACCGTCGCCGCTGAAACCACCGCCACCAACACCACCCGGCGCGATCTGATCGACGATGTCGACCGGGCCCTGGCAAATACAGCTCTGTCGGGTCTGGTGGGGGCGAGGATCACCGGCGACCGGCTCGCCCTGATCCGCCGCGCCACCGACACCCCCGCCTCGGCGGCGCTGGTTGTGACCGATGCCAACGACCTCGCCCAGAACAGCCTCGGGCTCGCCGTGGCAGTGGTTCCCGACGATGGTAGTCCCACGCCGCAGAGTTCGCCGCAGGTTGGTGCGGTGCAGTTTGTCGGTGCCAGCGGCCTCTCCAGCCTGCTGCCGCCGGAGGATGATTTCCTCGCCATCATCGTCGATGCCCTCGATGGCGACGATTCGATCAAGGTGGGGCCGACGGTGGTGAAGAGCGTCTGGGTCGATGGGGGCCGGGGGAACGACCGGGTCGAATATGTCTCCGGCCGCCCGATCCTCACCGACGTGGCCGACGGCGCCACGCGCACCGGGCAAACGAACATCCACAACGACACGCTTGCCTCCGCCTGGTCGCTGACAACCGCCGCCGGCGACACCGCCGGACTCTCCGGCAACAAGAATTTCACCGGCCTTACGCTCGACAGCCCCACCGACAAGGATTGGTACAAGTTCAAACTGGCCTCCCCACCGACGGCGGGCAGCCTGCTGCGTCTCACCAGCATCTCCCCGCTCGACCGGATCAAGCTGACGCTCACCGACGCCCAGGGCAACGTGCTCCAGCAGGCCCTGCAAACCAATACCGCCGCCTTCCCCACCGGGATTCCCGCG
>CAISJI010000079.1 GCA_903885565.1 uncultured Planctomycetaceae bacterium | reverse complement strand
GTGGAGCTATCCATCCGGCGGGAGCTTTGGAGGCATCGTCGCGCAATCATCGAATTATGGTGGCAGTTGGACGCTGTCTAATTACGGTCCCTTCCTGATGGAATTCGACGCGACCGCTACTGCGCCCTCATCCGTCCCCGAGATCGACCCGAATAGCCTCGGAAGCGTTCTGGCCCTCGTGCTGGGGTCGCTGGGGTTGCTTGAGCGTCGTCGGCTGAAAGCGGCCTGACAAGTGCGATGATTCGCCGTCACTTTCACATTTTCATGTGATGGCCGCGAAACTCACCACTCAACTCCTCCCCGGCTCCCGCACTACTCTCCGGGCTCGTGAATTCCCAACCTCCTGCTGCGGCCGAAAATAGATCCCCGTCTGGTCGGCACTGAGAACCCGCCCTGACGCCCATGCTCGCAAGTCCTCGACCTTGTCCCGGGCGGTCACCGAAACTGGCACGACGTTCAGGCTGGCTTGGAACCGTGGCACGTCCAAGAGCGACCCGCGGGGATGGTGCGCCGGGGCGTGGCTGAAAACGCAGCGGCGCGGCGTCACGGAGCGCCAGCGGCCTTCATGGCGGCCAGTTCGGTAAGGATGGCTGGTCGAATCTGCGCGGGGGCCACGGCAGCGGCCCGTTCGAGCCTCGCCACCGCGGCTGGGCGGTCGCCCGCCGCCTCCAGCAGCCGCGCCGACGCCGCGCACTGTTCGGCGATCCTGCCTGCCACATGCTCGCGATCCTGCCAGGGGGCGAGCACGGCGGCGAGCCGGTCGCGCATCGCAACCGCTGCAGCCGACTCCCCGCGGATCTCGTGAAGATGCGCACGTTTTTCAAGCGTGAGCCCCAAGAGCCAGGATCGGTCGTACACGGCCGGCTCGCGCTCGAGGGCCTGGGTCGCGATCCGCACCGCCTCGTCGAGATCGACGGCCGACTCGGCCCCCCTGCTGAGCGCATGCCGGTAGCAATACACCTGCACTGCAGCCTCCACCATTTCACCAGTGAAAATGGGGTCGGTCGGGTGATCGGTTTGGGCGGCCCGCGCCGCGCCGCGACGACGCTCCGCCATCGCGAGTGCTTCGTCGATCTTCCCGGCCTCGAATTCGGCGGCGGCCAGCGCCGTCAGTCCGAGCAACAGGCACCGATGCCAGGTGGCGTCTTCCCGGGGAAATGACTGCAATCCCTGCGTGCACCTGTCCACGAGAAGGGTGAGCCGCTCGCGGCGCTCGTCGGCGCGGCCATGACGCGCCGAGAGGAGCGAGGCGTTGTAGAGCGCCGTCACTTCGGCATCCAGCCTCCCCGCATCGTCAGGCTTCTCCCGGGCGGCCTCGCCGAGGATCGCTATCGCCCGGGCGGCGAGCACCCGTGACTCTTCGCTGCCTTCGGCCGTATCGATGCTGTTGGCGAGATCGAGCATGGCCACCGCCAGCGGCACCTGAAATGCGGGGGCCGTCAGCGAACGCTGCTCCAGGGCGGCAATCGCCTGCCGTGCCGAGGCCTGCGAGTCGTCGATTCGCCCCACCTGGTAGAGATAGTGCCGCTGCTTCTCCAGCGCGACGACGCGGCGATTGAAGATGGCGTCGTCGTCGGGCGTCAATCGCTCCATCTCGTCGAGCGTCTCAAGAATTGCCTCGACGCATTCGAGCGCATCGTCGGGCCTATGCACCCGGTTAAAGAGCTCGGCAACCCGGTCGAGACCGTCGGCCCGAAAGGCGAGACCGTCCGCTGCATCCGGCTCGAGCGGCCAGTGGCGAAACTCATCACGGATCGAGCGGAGAAATGCGCGGTCGCCTTCCCCGAGCGCCGGGCCGCGGAGCAGCATGGCCTCGATCGTGTCGTCGGTGAGGCGGGTGAGCGATGTGCGGGCGTGCTCGCGGGCAACGCGTGTCGCATCGCGGCTGGCGGCGGCGACACCCCGGGCCGCCGAGAGGTTTACCACATGGAAGACGCTGCCGCCGATTCCCGCCACTGCGAGTAGGCCGCCCAGCACCGCGGCCGTCGCCAGTGCCGGCCTCCGGCGGACCCACGCCCGCAGACGCGATTGTGGACCCGCTGGTCGGGCGGCGATCGGTTGGGATGCGAGGAATCGGGAGAGGTCTTCGGCCATGGCCGTCGCCGAACGATACCGATGATGCGGATCGTAGCGCAGGCAGGTCTCAACGATCGTGCGAAGGTCGGCGGGCACCCCCGGAGCGAGCGTCGCCAGTGCCGGGGCATCGGCGCGTGCCGCTCGGCGGAGCGATTCGCCCGGTGTCGGCGCGTCGTAGGGCGGCCGGCCCGCGAGCATGCAATAGAGCAACCCGCCAAGACCATGGATGTCGGTCGCGGGGCCGACGGCACCCAGAGCTGGCTCGAGTCCCGTCTGTTCGGGGGCCATGAAGCAAGGGGTGCCCAGCGCCGCGGTCGTATGCGTGAAGCCGACGCCGGGATCATCCGGCCGGGCCAGTCCGAAATCGACCAGCTTCGGCACCTCGGCAGGCCGTGGCCCGCTCCCGGCGGCCAGCAGGACGTTGTCTGGCTTGATGTCGCGATGCACGATGCCGACGGCATGAACTGCCGCGACCGCCTCCGCCAGGCACAGAGCAATCCGCGCCGCCTCCCGCGGGGAGAGGACGCCTTCGCGCAGCCGTCGATGGAGCGTGTGGCCATCGATCCATTCCATGACGATGTAGGGCACGCCGTCGCTCACGCCGGCCGTATGGATCCGCACGATGTTGGGGTGATCGAGTTGGGCAAGCGCCCGCGCCTCGCGTTCGAACCGTGCACGCGACGATGCGGAAAAGCTGCCCGAGCCGGCGAGCACCTTCACGGCGACTGGCCGGTCGAGCCGCGTATCGCGGCCCCGGTAGACTGCGCCCATCCCGCCGCGACCCGCGAACACGAGTTCTGTGACATCCGGAATCACAGGAGGCGGGGGCAACTCATCGCTTCCCGTGATCCGCTCCCGAAGGTTTCGCGTGGCCGGTCCCTCGCGCGGGCGTCCATCGGAGAGTGTTGCGAGGCTCCACTCGGACGCAATTGCTGCGAAGGTTTGTCCGCATGCCTGACAATCGTCGAGATGCCCGAAGAGCGCCGGTCGCTCGGCCGCTTCGATCCGCTCTTCGAGCAGCCGTTGCAGGGTATCACGGTCGGGGCATCGATGCATGGATGGCGGAGGCGCGGTCACGTTGCTCTCCCCCCGTCGGTGGCAGTGATGGGCGAATCGTGGTCGAGCCGCGCGACGGTGTCTCGGATCATCCGCTGCACCTTCTTGCGGGCGACATAGGCCGTGTTGATCTGCACGCCAAGCTGATCCGCCACTTCGGCGCCGCTGCGATGCTCAAGAGCGAGCATCCGAAAGGCCGTCCAGGTGTGCTTCTCAACCCGCTGCCGCACCTCCTGCATCGCTGCGTCGAGGAGTTCGGTGTCGTAGGCCCGTTCGATGCGGGCGGCGAGGTCGTCGCGGGCCGGCAGGTTATCGAGCAGACGGCTGATTGGTCCACCGAAGTCGAGCAGTGGCTGGCGTCGCGATTGATCAGCCCAGTCACAGACCGCGGAGAGCACCACCCGTCGCAGGTACCCGCGAAAGGTCTTGGAGGGATCGTAGCGGAACGAGGCTGCCTGCCTCCACACCTTCACGAGCACGTTCTGCGACACGTCGTGCGCGTCGGCGTCTTGAAGCCCGTGGGCCCGACACCAGTGGATCACATGCGGCCCGTAGATGCGGACGAATTCCGGCCATGCCGAGGCATCGGCGGTCGCCCCCACATCGCCCATCCGTGCCAGGAGGCTCGCGCGCGTCGTCTGCGGTCCGTTCATGGCGGTTGGCCGTGGAGCTCGAGGGAAAGCGTGTTTTGTCCGGGGCGGATGGTAGCCGACAGACCGGACGTCGAAGAGTCATTATATCGGGCCGGGAGGAGCGACGGCCCCGCCATGTTCGGAGGAAATGCCGCTGCACCGGGGAGGGTGGGCTCCATGGTCGGGTCAGGCTTGGCAGCGACCGGTTCCGCCCGGGAAAAAACGGCAATGCGTTGGCGGCCGACCGGAACCCCGTCGTTGGCGCGGTGGGTCGTTGCTTCGACGATGCGACCGTCGAGAATCCACGCGGTGGCCGGCCTGCACCCGGCCGCCTCGAAGGTGATCGTGCCCCGTTCAAGCGGTCGGCCGTCGAGCGTGACTGTGCCCGATACTGCGGCCAGCGCCGGCCCACGCTTGCCGCACCCGGTCAACGGGCCAGCCAGAGCGGCGGCGAGGCACGCAAGCGTCGCGGCCATCATCTGCCGCCGACATATAGAGATCGAGGAGAGATCGATGCGCTGTCCCATCCGTGCGTCCTGCCACATGTCATCACCGATTCGACGCGATCTCGCCGCCGGCTCGGGAGGCCAAACCCCGATAGATCACTCCGTCTATGTTGTCGTCAATAAACTGCACGGCGGCGTCGCAGGTTGCAAACAGAGCACCCGCTGGGTGATAGCTGCGAAAACCGACCGACTCATCCCACCGCGGATTATCGATCGTCGGCATGTCGGCCGCCAGTGAGCCGTTGAGATAATTGATTGGATGCGCTGTGGTGGCAAAACACTGGCTGGCGAAGTTCTGCGTGATACACAAGGCGCCGACGCACTCGCCGACCAGGAAGGTCTTCGACAGCCCGTCGCTGACATCCTGAAACCGAGCCGACCAGCCGGTGCGGCTGATCACGCCGCGGATCAAGGAGCTGTCGGGAGGCACGTTGCCGAAGGGAGGCATGGCGCCCGGGCCGCTGAGGTTGGTGTGGTCGCCGATGTTGGCTGCGTAGTCGGCCTGAGAAAGGATCCAGTCGGGGCCGGCGAAATTCTCCTCCTCGAGGCTCAGGCGGGCCAACGGATTCGACGGGCAGAGCGCGGCCGGATAGGGCTCGCGGAGGAGTGCGTAGTTGTCGCCGTTCCAGGAATCGATCGTGAAGTCGAGCCGTGAGAAGAGCGGCAGGTCGTCCAACTGGGGGAGAATCTTGGGGATCCAGCCCCAGCGCTCGGCCTGACCGGGGACGCCGTAGTGCTCGCTGGTGGGAAGCCGCTTTCGGGCGTCGTGAAAGTTCTGTATGGCCAGCGCGATCTGTCGCAGGTTGTTGCTGCAGGCGGTGCGCCGCCCCGCCTCGCGGGCCGCCCCGACAGCGGGCAGGACGAGGCCGACGAGCAACCCGAGGATGACGACGACCACCAGTAATTCGATGATCGTGAATGCGCGTCGCATGGTGGACGTTCCTCCGGCCAAGCCGCCCCGTGGAGAAGACATGATGAACGACGAGATCGATGGCCGTCGCTGAGAAAGGGTACAGCGATCCATCAGTGGCTTCAACGCTCGGCCGCATGAAGCGCATCGAAAAGAGGGTGAAGATGTACCCGAAAAAGGGTATCTGCCACGGGAGGGAACCAAGCCGGCGGCACCCGGAGGCTTCGGAACGGCTTTCCGCGCATGATCCAACGGTCGGCATGGAGGAACTCCCGCATGGTGGTGGTTGGATCATCGGCTGGAGGGAATGGCCGCGAGGGCGCTGCAGGCAATCTACCGCATGTGTTGCGTATAATCTGGGAGTGTCTGCGGGTGTTTGCAAAAAAGCGTCCGGAATAGCCGCGCATGACGACCGTCCAAATCACGATTTCCGACGCCCTCGCCAAAGAGGCCGCGGCCGAAGGCTTGCTCGAGACCGGCTCGATTGAGGCGCTCCTGCGCGAGCGGCTCGCGGTGGCCCGTGTCGCGAAGATGCAAGCAACGCGGCAGAAGCTCTCTGCAACCGGAACGCCTCCGCTGACGGCCGAAGAGATCGAAGCCGAGATCCAGGCGTATCGTGCGGAGCGGCGACGTGCGGCTGGTGGTTGACACGAACACCGTCGTATCCGGCCTCATCTGGGGCGGGGTGGTACTGCCATGGCGAGCTCATCCGACAGAATCCGCAGGTGGGGCGATTCCCGCGTCAGCCACTCGACCACGCGCAGTTTCTCATGCCGCACGCAGCCCGTCTGTCGGTCGCGGACCTGCTTTGTGGTGCGAAAGACTTCGCGGCCGACCAATCGCTCCCGGGTGTAGAGCTTGCGCACCCGGTTGTCCGACCATGTTGCCTTGCCGCCGACCTTCTGCTCGTTGAACAATCTCGCCACATCGATCGGGCTCCTGCCCTCATACGCGATCATCTCCGCACCCCGGCGAATCGATGCAGCGGCGTCGGGATCGATTTCGGCCCGCTTCTCGACAGTGCCCTTGTGGGTGAATACCAGACTGCCGTTGGGGTTGGTGACAGGCACCATCCGATAGCCAACGCCGGGGGGCTGGATGTTTTCCCCGCGGCGAAAGGCGTCGTCCATGCCCCGCTTGACCTTCGACTTGAGCTGATCGATGAAGACTTCGTTGAACGAACTCATCATCGGGAGCATGATCTTCGATTGCTGGCCGGCGCTGTCAAAACCATCGCTGGCACCGACAACCCGCGCGCCCGTATCGGCGGCCAGTTCGCCCAGCTGGAGCGACTCGATCGTGTTGCGACTCATCCGGGAAAGGTCGTCGATCACAAACCAGGCTGCCCCGGTTTCGGCACGGCGTTCCACGAGGAACTTGGCGAGCGCATAGCCACGTCGGCAGGAGAGCGTGCCGCTGACGGCGGCGTCGGCACAGACGTACTGCCAAGGGATGAAGACGCCATCGCAACGGGCCCGATTGAGCACGTTGATAAGTTGCTGGTCGAGCGAGCGCGGGTTGGAGCCCTCATCGCTGAAGCTGAGATAGGCGATCCCGAGATCGGTCCACAATTTCGGCGTGCTGCTTGGGCGGAAGACTTCCGTCTGCTGCTTGCGAAACCGCCGCTCAAAATCATCGGCCATCGGCTCCACTGTGGCCGGCATCGCGACCGGGAGGGCAGGGGTGCCGACGAGTTCCGGCCAGAGCCGGGCCTGGGCGTCGAGATAGGTGCGCGCCAGATCAATCAGGCCAGCCCGCTCGGGCAGACCAAAATCAGCGCCGCGGCCAAAAGCCGCTGGAGTTGAGGCCCCCCGCGAGCCCGCAGGAAAATTGGCATCGGGGCGGGATTGGACCAACGCCGAGGTGGGCCAGGGAAACTTCTCGATCCTGATCCTCATGCGGCCCAACGCCCGGGGAGACGGGGGGACGCGCGAAACCCTCGCCGGCCCGGTATGATAGGTGGGTCCCCGGTCGACCACACAACCTCACCATCGACGCCGCTTATGCCCCGCGTTCTCTCCGATCAGCGATTCCTCACCATCCGCAGCCTCGTCGTGGAACTCTCGGCAGCGCTCGACCGCGTGGAGCGGCATGCGGCGAAGGAGTCGATCGGTCTGGATGAGGATATTCGCTGGCGGCTGCTCGCGGAGGCCGTAACGCGGCTGGCTGCAGGGCCCGGCCGCGTTGAGTCGGTGCAGGAACTGTTCTCCGACGCCTATGACCCGGCATGGCGGCAGACCGGTGGACCGGAGCTTTCCGGATCGCCTGGATGCTGCGGCCGCTGAGAAGCACCCCATGAACTACGTCGATCCCCACATCCACATGGTCTCGCGGGTCACCGACGACTACGAGGCCCTCGCGCGGATGGGCTGCGTGGCTGTCAGCGAGCCGGCCTTCTGGGCTGGCTTCGACCGGCGGAGCGCCGACGGCTTCCGCGACTACTTTCGGCAGATCACTGAGGTGGAGCCAAGGCGGGCCGCCGGCTACGGAATCGCCCACTATTCCTGGCTGTGCATCAACGCCAAGGAGGCCGAGGACGTGAAGCTCGCCCGCGACGTGATCGCGGCGATCCCCGAGTTTCTCTCCGCGTCCAACGTGCTGGGCATCGGCGAGATCGGACTCAACAAGAACACGCGGAACGAGGCGACCGTGTTCCTCGAGCAGGTCGAACTGGCCGTGCGGCACGACGAGACGATCCTTATTCACACGCCGCACCTTGCCGACAAGCTGCGCGGCACGCGGATGATCCTCGATATGCTCGCCGATTTTCCCGCGCTCGACCACGGCCGGGTCGTGATCGATCATGTCGAGGAGCACACGATCCGCCCCGCGCTCGACGCCGGCTACTGGGCAGGCATGACGCTCTACCCGTTGACGAAGTGCTCGCCGGAGCGGGCCTGCGACCTCGTCGAGCGCTACGGAGCGGAGCGGCTGCTCGTCAACTCCGCTGGCGACTGGGGTCCGTCGCGGCCGGTAGCGGTGCCCGATTTCATCGTGGCGATGCGGGCCCGCGGGCATGGCGAGAAGCTGATCGAGCGGGTGGTGCTCGACAATCCGCTGGAGCTGTTCTCCCGCTGCCGGCGGTACGTGCCGCCGCCGCGGATCGCAAACCCGCTGCTGCGGACGACCTCGTAACGAGAAAGATCGGCAGCCCTTACCGCAGAACGGGCGTGGGGCAATGAGCAGTTTTGGGCGACTTTACTCTTCCCCCCGATTCCCCGGTCATCGCGCTTGGATGGCAGCCGATCGATCCGACGCAGGCCGGTCCGCGGCGGCCGCCGCCGACAGACGATCTCGCCCCCGTCCCGAGCATTTGGCCCGAACGTCGCGAAGCACCGTAATTGGCCTTGGAAAACAGAGTTCGCCGCTGGATGCGGCGGGGGGCGAACCGGGAAAACGAAGGGGCTTTGCCCTTTTCGTCCCTTGCTACTCAAGCTGGTCGCCATACCGTTGGCGGATCGTTTCGAGAAACGACCGGCACCAGCCGTCGAAGCCATCGACGCAGTGGGCCGCGTTCTCGGCGGCGGCCATAACGCGGACGGGATCGAGGTCGAGATCGTACGCCTGGCGAAACAGATGGCGAAACCCCTTGAGTTCGCGGACGTCTCGCACCACGTCGGCAGGCAGGAACGCCGGACGAATCCCCTTCAGGTCGAGGGTCACCCGCTCGATCAACGTGTCGTGGTAGCGGCCGGTCTTTTCGAGATGGTTCTCGAACGACTCGCAGAGTCGCTCAAAGGCCTTCTCCAGAATATTGTAGATGCGGTTGATCTCGAAGGCCGCGGCAGGCCACCGGCCGTCGGTCGACTCGGCCAGACGATCCCTCAGAATGCCCACCGCTCGGCGCATCGCCCGCCCATCCGCTTCCCAGCCATCCTCCAGGATCTGGAGTGCTATGCGATCCATCGTTCGCCGCTCCCTTCGATCACGGGCCTCAGGCGGGTGCGGTCGATGAGGCAGACGTCCACCTCCCGGCCCACGTCCACGGAAAGCAGGCTCTGCAGATATTCGAGGGTCATTCCGGCGGGCAGCGATTCGAGCGCCACATCGACATCGGACCAATCATGAAATCGGCCAGGCTTGACGAGCGATCCGTAGACCCACACCACCGTGCCCGGCACATGCCGGGCCAAGGCGGCATGGAGAAGACCTCGGGTGCGATCGGCAAGGATCGCTTCGCCACGGCGCCACTTCACGTTCTGCAGCCAATAACCACATAGTCGTAGAATATGCTCCAGACGGTCAGCGAACAATCCCGCCCGCCGTTCCTCGCCCAGCTCATTCCCTCTCCTTGTAAAAGTTGAGAAAAAAATGACAGGCCACCACATCTGGGAAGACTAAAAAGGCAGGTGGTCTGTCTTGGAAATCACATCTAAACGGCATTGCCGGCCCGTCTCATGGGCAGCGGAGCGGGCTCTTCCAGCCTGTGCAATGGCGTGAGACGAGAATGTCGCTTCGCGACGTTTGGCTCAGCTGCGCTTCGTCCGCCAAAACCCTTTCACCGGCCCCACCACCAATCCGTTACGGGCCACCAACAGCGACGGACGATGGCGGATGGCGTACCTCAGGTGCATTCCATAGACCCTGAGCAGATCGCGGAATGTCACCTCGCCGCTGCGCACCTGCCCCAGCGCCGAACCGAAGATCGGCAGGAGCGAGGGCCACATGAACGCGTACGCCTCCCCGGCCACCGGCCGGAGCACCGGGTGGCGGAGGAGGACGAGCACCTGATCGAGATACGCAAGGCGGCTCCACCTTGTGACCCCTGTCCATTCGATGAGCGGCTTGCTCGAAGCGAGCACCGGTGAACAGCCGAGAATGAGGCTGATGAAATGGGGAAGCGTGTGGGAAGAACAGCTATAGGCGTAAACCACGCAGTCTTCCAGATGGCTCCGGAAATGGCCGGTTCTCCAGATCGTGCCGGAGAGGAAAAGCGCATCCCCAAAGCCGGTTGCCGCGGCAAATGACTTCAGGTCGCGGCAGATCACCGGAAGGGGGTGGGGCGACTTGTACCAGTGGTTGAATACGGCTGCATTGGCGGCTGACTCGTCGCATAACCGCATCGATTCCTCGATGCGTGCCCGCGTTTCCGGGATGAGAATGTCGTCGTCGCCGAGGATCCACAGCCACCCTGTGGCGATGTTCTGGACTCCAGCGACAATGTTTCCTACCACACCGATGTTGGACGCGTTTTCCCCGATCGTGAGGGTGCCCCGGAAATTCGTTCGATCGATCTCCGCGGCCGAATGCGTTCCCGGGTTCACCTGAACGTGCACGATGGCCGCATCTCCCCACAATCCATCGATTTCACGCAGCCGGCTGGTCACCTCGTGGGGACGGTCGTACGTCGGGATGAGGATCGTGAGGTTTGGTGTCGGGATGCTTGTCATGATTTGAATCCATGCCCTGTAACTTCGCGATCCCGCCGTCGGGAACGCCCGACAACGGACTTCCAAAGAGCCGAGCGACCCGCGCGCACGACAGTCTCACTCCACGGTCCCACTGAGCACATCGAGCATCGAGACACACTCCCCGGCTTGGTAACCGAACCGCTCCTGCACTTCAGCCACGATTTCCGGGAAATAACCGTAGCTGAACACCAGCACCAGATCCGCCCGCTGCCTTCCCAGTTCGTCGATCCCGAATACCTCCAGATGCGACTTGGGCGAGTAGAGACCGGCGCCCTTGGGGTTCTTATCAACCATGGCGGAGAGTATTGCATGATTTTCAAGCGCCGCAATTGTCATCACGCCACGCCCACCGGCCCCATAGGCCACGATCCGTTTGCCTTGGTGAAGCGTTAGCCATTCGTCCAGTCTGGCAATCCCCTCCGCGACACTTCTGCCGAGCGAGCCCAGCGCGGCGAGTTCTTCGGAAACATTCACCGCCGCGTTTTCCCCAGCAGCCACGGAGCACTTGCGCGCGACGACGAGCAGGGAATTGCCCCGCTTGACGCTCTCGTCGAGGAGCGTGAATGTCTCCACGGCGAATCCGTAACGCCGCAGCAGGGACGTCATCGTGCCTTCGTTCAGGTAGGTGTAGTGCTCGTGCTCGAAGAGGCAATACTCATCGCGGCGACAGATCAGATCGAGATCGTGAACCTCGATGACAAGCACGCCACTCGTGCTCAGCATGGCATGCATGCCTCGAAGCACCGCGCCGGGATTGGGCAGATGGTCGAACGTGTAGCTCGTCACGATTGCGTCAAATGACTCCTCCCCGAGGGCAGCACGGCCACAGACACTCCCATCGAAGAATCCCTCGATGGTCTTGATGCCCTGGGCATTGGCATGCTCGGCGAGCTTGCGTGAGGGCTCCACACCCACCACCCGACAACCGAGCCTCCGAAAATCCTGCAACTGCTCCCCGGTGCCACTTCCGATCTCAAGCACGACAGGGTGGGCGATGTGGCTGAGGAATCGCTGCTTGACAGCAAGCGCCAGGGCTTTCATGAACCCTCGGGCGAAGCCCGACGACTGCACCGAATAGGTGTAGGCGCGGTAGTAATCGCTCATGTCGGTGTCGTGGATATTCTGCACCGAGGCGCACGCCTTGCAGGCGACGATCTCGATGTCGGCGAGAAACTCTGTCCCGATCCGCTCCTTCGGCACGAACTGATCCGTGAATGGCATTCCCGGCAGAAGGATCACCGGCACAAAACCTCCGTGACCGCACACCCGGCAGGTAGATATCCGCTGTTGGCTGATCGTCATGAACTCTATTCCCGCCAGTGAGGCTGAGAGAGATGGGTGATACAGAAGAGTGGCTGCAACAATGAACGAAACGCTTTTGATCGAATCGCGCTTTGGGCGTCACGCTCCGCCAGCGCCCGCATCTGCTGCGAAGGGCCCGCTGCAGATGACTGCCCGCACGATCGCGATTGCGTCAATGCCGGCCTGCCGCCTGAGAGCAGCCTGTGATCCGCACACCGCTTCCAGCGATTCGGGAACGCACAGCGAACGAAGGTCACGGTGGGCCCCAAGCCGCGATCGGATAATCTCCCCGAGGCCGCCGGCTGCTACATGCTCCTCGACCGTGATGATGCGGTTGTAGCGTGCTAGGACGCCAACGTCGATCGCTCTGGCCGGCGCGAGCCGCGTCATGGCCCACACATCGACGCTCCTTCCGGCCTGGTTCAACTGCTCCGCCGCAGCCACCGCCTCGGCCAGGATCGGGCCGGTGCCCACGATCGCCGTCTCTCCATCGTGAGCGACGATCTGGCAGGGGCCGTCGAGCGACGGCTCCGCTGCATGGACGACCGGCTCGCCGGCCTTACCGATCCGCAGATAGGCGGGAGAGGGGTTTTCCGCCAGCCAGCGGACGCAGGCCTTGGCAGCTTTCGCATCGGCCGGCGACAGAATTGTCATGTGCGGCAACCCCCGCAGGCAGCCGATGTCCTGCACGCAGTGATGCGACATGCCCTGATTGCCATACGACATCCCCGCCCCCACGGCCACCACCGTGACAGGGTAGCGGTGATAGCAGACATCGTTGCGAATCTGTTCGAGGCACCGCATCGTCGCGAAGTTGCCGATGCTGTAGGTGAACACGTGGTGCCCCTCGGAGGCAAGCCCCGCTGCGAGGCCTGTCATGTTCTGCTCGGCCACCCCGGCGTTGAGAAACCGCCGGGGAAACTCCGCCGCGAACGGTTCCACCACAGAGTATCCGAGGTCGCCAACAATGAGGAATATGCTCGGGTTGCGGCGCGCCTCGACAATCAATTGCTCGATGAAGGCAGTCCTCATTCCGTCCTCTCCAGTTGCCGGAGGACTTCCTGCAACTGTTCCCCGGAGCGCGGTGCGGAGTAGTGATATTTGAGTCGATGCTCCATGAAATCGACCCCTTTTCCTTTGACCGTGTGGGCGATCACGGCCAGCGGAGGGGCATCTGCCGGTCTTCGCCCAGCCAGGGCTTCGCACAACTTGCTGTGATCATGGCCATTCACCTCCGCGACGTCCCAGCGAAACGCCCGGAATTTATCGGCCAAGGGATGCAGATCGAGCACCTCGGAAAGTGTGCCGAAACTCTGGATTTTGTTGTAGTCGATGATCGCGGTCAGCCGGCCGAGGCGGTGATGACCCGCAAACAGGATCGCCTCCCAGTTGCTCCCCTCGTCGAGTTCGCCGTCGGAGAGCAGGGCAAATGTCCGCCACGCCCACCCAGAGCGTTTGGCGGCGAGCGCCTTGCCGCAGGCTACAGGCAAGCCATGCCCGAGTGAGCCGGTGGAAAACTCCACCCCCGGCACACCATGGCTGACGTGCGTCAGGAGTCGGGAGCCATCCTGGCCGTACTGCTGGAGTTCCTCGATGGCAAAGTAGTTGCTCTCGGCGAGAACTGCATAAAGAGCCGCCGCGGCATGCCCCTTGCTGAGGATCACCCGATCGCGCTCCTGCCACGTGGGATCCTCGGGCCTGTGATCGAGGGCTTCGCCATAGAGCACCGCCAGGATATCGGCCAGAGAAAAGCAACCGCCGATGTGCGAGGCATTCGCCCGGTGCACCATTCGCGCCACATGGCACCTCGCCCGTGACGCCAACTCCGCCACAGAGATCGGCATCGATCGGCTCATAGCCATTCCATCCTGTCAGCACAGGCCACGACCGGCCCGGCAAACCGAATCGACTCCCGAATCTGCCGGAGGATTTCGCCGCGGTAAGCGGCGGCGACGAGGACGATCGCATCGATGGCTCCGAAATCGACGCTGTCGGGATGCCGGATCGGGAGATGGCTCACGGGAGTAAACAGACCCTCCTTGGCCGGGTCGGAATCGATGACGCACGCGATCCCGGCCAGATCGAGTTCGGCGATCGCCGCGATGCTTTTGTAGCCTGCCCCCCAGAACACCAGTTGCTTCCCGGAGGCTGTCTGGTCTGCGGCCCAGATCCGCAGGGCAGACATACCCTCCAAAAAATGGACGCCCGCCGGCAGCGGACAGAGCGACACAGCCGGTCTCACGCTGGCGGAGAGGAATTGGCCGTGGAACGTCCGCTCGACGGCGATCACCTCCAATCCTGCCAGTTCGCAGCAGAGGCGGAGCGTGCGGGCCGTGAAGTAATTGAGGTGATCGCCGAAGAAATCGTAAAAACGTCGCTCCTCGATGATCTTCTCGAGCGCCGGAACCTCGACCAGGCCAAGCCCATCCTGCGGCAGGGCCTTCCGCAGTGTGGTCAGAAATCCGATCGGATCGACGAGGTGCTCGACGACCTGCAGGCAGGTGAAGCCGCCGATATCGACGCCAGAAAGAACCCCCGGGCGGACATAGTCGTGGATCACCTCGAAGTCAGATTCTCTGGCGCGTTCGACCAACCCGGCCGAGGGCTCGATCCCGATCGGCCTTTGCCCACACTCGGCGAGGATCGCGAGAAACTCCCCCGATCCACATCCCACGTCGAGAACAGGCGATTCAACATTCCCGAGCCGTTGGGAAAAGGCACGCGCTAATTCAGTCCGGTAGTCGCGGAGCGTTTTGATCTGCATCCAGGAGAGGAGATAGTCGTCGTAATCGTTGCGCTGATCAAAGACGGGGGCTTGGACAAAGTCGCACGACTGGCAGCGGTAGACGGCAAGTCTGACGGGGGTGTCTGTTGTCAGCATTGCCTCGGTGAGCAGCCTGGAAATCTTTCGCGGCGAACGCTGCACCTCAAACCATTCCTCGACGGACTTCTGCCCGCAGAGGCGGCAGGCTTCAACTGGTTGAGCAGATCTGTTTTCGGCCATCAGAGCCCATTTCTGCATCAGTCGTGAGCGGAGTGGAACCAGTCGATCGTAGCTGAGAGCCCTGTTTCGAGCGGAGTTTCCGGGGCCCACGCCGCGTTGGCTTTCAGCTTGTCGATATTGGCTCGCAGGTGCATGACCTGATCAGGACGGTAGGGAATTTCGCCGAATCCAAGTTCTAGAGAGGGATTGATGCTGTCTCGGATCCGCTCGATGAGGCCACGAAGAGGGATCGCCGCACCCGATCCCAGGTTATATAGCCCGCGCGCCCGGGCCTTGGCAGCAGCGGCAAACGCCGCTGCTGCGTCATCGACATAGAGGTAGTCCCAGAGTTGCTCTCCTTTGGTGAGTGCCGGTCGTTCGCCCTTCCCGAGTTGGCGAATGAGGGAGGGAATCATCCAGTCGGGATTGTCGTCCGGCCCGTAGGCTGAAAACAGGCGTAACCACGAATGCTTGACGCCCCCGAGCTCGCACAACCGCTCCGTCAGGATACCAGCAGAAAGCTTCGCGGCTCCGTACATCGTCGTGGGCGCAGGGCATTCGGTTTCAAATATCTCACCGGTTCGTGGCCCATATTCCGCCTGACTGCCTGCCCCCACGAAGTGCTCCACGCCACATTTCACGCACAGTGTCGCCAACTGCACGGCGTGTTCAACATTGGCAAACTGCAGGAGCGCGTCATTGCGATGGCTCGATCCCACTCCGCCCCAGCCGAGGTGAAACACGGTATCGGGCTTCCAGCTGAGAAGGCCAGCGCGGAGGCTCTCCGGGCTGGCCTTTGTTGCGGGCAGGATCTCAATCCGATCCAGCCATCCGCGCAACCGCCTGCCCGGGTCCCGCCCCCGCTGCAGCACGGCGACGTGGACATCCTCTGCGATCAGCCGTCGTACGAGGACGGCTCCAAGAAACCCCGAAGCTCCGGTCACAAACGCTCGTTTCATAGCCGTTTTCCTGTGGAATCGAAGCGACACGAGCAGGAGCGCAACCTCGTCCGGGATCGTTCGGCCCAACCGGTTCTCCACCCCCATCAGGATGCGCAGATGGGCCAAGGGAGCCGGAGCATGAGTGTACTGAAGATGCATGCCGGGTGTGTCGACCAACACAGCCCGTGCTGTATGATCAGCCGGGGCGAACGCTGCGAGGGACGACATCCCGATGACATCCAGAGAGCGGCACACCCGCGAGGGCTTCGTGATCGCAGCAGGATTCTTCCCTGCCGCAGCGATCGATCATCCGCACCTGGCCGACAACTTATGACGACTGCATTCGCCAACCTCGACCACCTTCCTCCGCTGCCCCGCGACTCGAGCCCGGGGATCGGCTGCATCGGGGCCGGCTTCATCATGGCCGACTGCCATCTGCCCGCCTATCGGGCCCACGGCTTCAATCCCGTGGCGATCGCCAGTCGCACCCTTGCGGCGGCCGGCGCCGTGGCTGCACGGCATGGGGTCCCACGGGCCTACGGCGACTTTCGCCACCTGCTCGACGATCCGGCAGTGACGGTGCTCGACATCGCAGTGCCCCCCGACGTGCAGCCGGCGGTGATTGCCGAGGCCCTGCAGCGGGCAGGCAAGATTCGCGGCATTTTGGCGCAGAAGCCCTTGGCCACGAGCTTTGCCGAGGCCCGGAAAATTGTGGAGGAGTGCCAGAGGGCGGGCGTGCGGCTGGTGGTGAATCAAAACATGCGCTACGACCATGCCGTGCGCGGTTGCCGCACGCTCATCGAGCGTGGCACGCTCGGCGATCCGGTGCTGGCCACGATCGAGATGCGGGCGATCCCGCACTGGATGCCCTGGCAGGAGCGGCTCGGCTGGGCGACGCTGCGCATCATGTCGATCCACCACCTCGACACATTCCGCTCTTGGTTTGGCACTCCCACACGGATCTTCGCCTCAGTGCGGCCCGATCCGCGGACGGCTCTGAAGTTTGCCCACGAAGATGGCATCTGCCTCTATGTGCTGGAGTACGATTCGGGGCTCCGCTGCAGTGGCCTCGATGACGTGTGGGCGGGGCCGGCTCGCGAGGGGGCCGAGGCAGATGCTCGCGTTGGCTTCCGCGTGGAGGGCACGCTGGGCATGGCTCTGGGCACGATCGGCTGGCCCGCCTGGCCGCAGCGGCAGCCGAGCACGCTCGACTACACAACCACAGCCGGCGGCTGGCAGCGGCCGCGTTGGCCCGAGGCCTGGTTCCCCGACGCCTTCGTGGGGCCAATGGCAGAACTCCTCCGCGACCTGGAGGGAACGGCGCCGGCCACGGCCACCGGGCTCGACAACCTGCTCACGATGGCGTTGGTCGATGCGGCTTATCTGTCGGCCCGCGAGCACCGGGCCGTGGCGGTGGCTGAGATTACCGGGCACTTTTAAAACGCGACTACGAACTGCGACTGGATCGCCGTGCCGGTGGATCCGGCCCTATACGGATAGAGAATGTTCTGAGCCGGATTGTGGAGCAGGTAGAGCGCCTCGAGCGTCAGCCGTCCCTGGCGGGAACCGTTGATGTAGCGGTTGATGCCACCGCCGTACTCCTGCCCCGATCCAAAGGGGCCGGTGACGGCGCTCGACCGGGCGTAGACCTCCCAGGTGCGGGGGAGGAAACACCATCCCAGATAGCCCGCTCCCCCTTGGTCCAAAATTCCAGAACGGCTGAAGGGGCCTGTGCCGGTGAATGAGTCGAGAAAGCGGCAATAATACTCCGCATTTGCCGAAACTCCGCGCCACTTCCAGCCGGCGTCGATCGTGGCCAGACGGTAGGTGAAGGCGTCGACAACCGACCCCGGACCGAGCGCTCCGGAGGTCGCCAGCGGCGTGCCGTCGGAGAGGCGCACGATCGTGTTTTCAGGATTGAAACCGGGCACGGGGAGCGCCCTGGTGTTGGGTGCGAACACGCCGCTGGTACCGATGCGGATCGCCGGATCTTCGTGGTGCTCCATATCGGAATAGCCGAGGCCAAACTTCCCCAGCGGCTCCCACCAGGTGTTCCCGGCCCATGCCATGCTCGTGCCCCGCCGCAGCAGCACGTTGGCCCCGCCGGCATCGATCGAATTCCAGATCCCCGCCTGATAATGAATCGTGCCTTCGGCCAGAGTTCCAATGGCGGCCACGCCGGGGGAATAGCCGGGACGAAAGAAGGTGTTGGCCATGCTCCGATCGACGCCGATTGTCCAGGGGGATGAGTCGACGAATTCCCGCGAACCGGGCACGATCGTCACTCCGGCACCAACGGTCGCCTCGGGGCCGAACTTCCAGCCCGCCATTCCGATCGGCGCCACGCCCGTGTTGATGCCCGAGTTCGACGTGCCAAACAGCGCGAAGGCGTAGACCAACCGCTCGTCGAGGACATGGCCGGAGAACATGAGGAGGTAGCGGTTGAGGCTGAAGGCGTTGATGTTGGAGATCGGGAGATCCGTTCCGGCGGAGTTCGTCCAACTCGTCGCCCCCCGGGCGAACTCCAGCCAACGCAACTGGAGAAAGCCCCCTATCGAGAGCGCGAAGGGGAATTCACTCCGGCTGGAGTCCTCCTTGTAGAGCAGGAGGCCGCGCGGCGGGACGAAATCGGTGGCTGGAATGTAGCGCGGCCGCGGGATCCCCGCCAGTCGGGCATCGACCTCGCGGTCGATCTCGGCACGCAGATCGGCAGGGAGTCCCGCATTGCGGAGCGACTCCTCCACATACTGCACCGGTTCAACCTCCGAATCGCCACAATCCTCCGCTGGCATCTCCTCTGGCTCCGTGGCGACGTCCTCCAGGATCGGCTGCCGCCGATCCTCGGCGAATTCCTCGCCGGCGTCGATCGGCAGCAGGCTGTCCCCATAGGGGAGAAAGCCCTGGGCTGCGGCCTCGACCGAAATGGCCAGCGCCACCACAAGCACGACGAGGCCCACCATCGGTCCCACCGGGAAACCGATCGCCAACAGACCGCGGCAAGAGTATTCGGTGAGCTTCATGTCCACCCGGCAAAGACAGATCTCTACCGTGGAGATCGGACGCGGAAACTCCGGTCCTGCATGGTTTTCCGGCAGGGCAAGGAGGGAGGCCTCGGCCGGCCGTTTTTCCGAGCGCCCAACCCCCGCAGGCCGCCTGAATTTACTGAATTGGCCTCTGGCCGTTCCGCTGTCGGTCCCCCGTTCGGCACCCAGGAATTGGTCCGGAACCGAGGTGGTTCGAAACGGGATGGGGCCCCTCCCTCAGCTGCCCTCGTCATTTTTGACGCCAAAAACCTCACGTCCTGCCAATCGACGCAGTGGTGGTGGGGTCGATGGGCGCGAGGACGGGACTGACAAGCTGACCAGCCGGGAGAGCTTCACTGATGGGATGGTCAGATCAATCTGGAATGAATGCCGCCCGACACCTGCAATGGGCTGCGGTACGACCGGGGCAGCATCGGCGTATTATAGATTCCTGCAGACGGGGTATTTCAGCCTGCCGACCACCGTGAGTGGGCCAGCATCCTCACCCGCAACAGGCCACAAAGACTCTGTGGCAGTGGCGCACCATGACCATCCCAGAGCCTGTCGTTCGTCCCTGGCCGGAGGCCGTCGTCCCCCCGCCACTGCTGGCCGGCCACCTGCATCTCTGGTTGGCTCATCTCGATACCTGGGGAGATGTCAGCTGGGAGAATGTGCTGTCGGCAACGGAAATCGCCCGCACCTCCCGATACCGCTTCAGCGTCGACCGTGACCGCAGCCGCGCAGGCCGGGGTCTGCTGCGCACGCTGCTGGCCGAATACTTGGGCACCACACCTGCAGAGGTGGCGATCGAGACCGATCGGTTTGGAAAACCGCACCTTGCCGGCGCTTCGAGCGCTGCACCGATCGCATTCAATCTGTCGGGCTCAGCCCATTTGGCGATTTTTGCATTCACCAAGGGAGCGGCGGTGGGGGTCGATATCGAAGCGTTTGCCATGGCGCCGGGATCAGCGGGGAAGCCACCGCCACGCGACGTGCGCGCAATAGCCGCCCGGTTTGCAGCCGACGAGGCGGCGCTCTTCCAGGGGCTTTCCGCGGCGGATGCCACCGCAGCCTTCCTGCGGATCTGGACCTGCAAGGAGGCCTGTCTCAAGTGCCATGGCACAGGGCTCCAGACGCCGCTCGATGAAATTCCGATCACCTTCCTCGACGACACGCGGGGGCTGGGCCGCTTGGCCGGCGACTGCTTCACGACGCGTTCGTATGCGCCCGTGGCCGGATCGATCGCCACCGTCGCCATAGCGGGCCAGGGCATGCCGGAGCCACAGTGCTGGACGCTCGTGCGCTGATCAGACTTTTGACCCCCCAAAGCTCGCCCAACATCCACACCAGGAAATACCACCGCCATGCCTCCCATCGATCTGCACGGGCACTCTCCCTCCGAGGCGCTGCGGGCCTTCGCCCGCGAGTACAACCGTCGGGTGCGACAGGGGCAGTTGGACACCCTCACGGTGGTGCATGGCTATGGCTCGACCGGCACGGGGGGAGAAATCAAAGCGAGCCTGCACCGATTTCTCGCCAGGCATCAGGATGCCCTCGACTGGCTGCCGGGGGACGGAGCGGCCGGCGGAAACCCCGGCCAGACGATCGTGCGGCCACTCGGTCCGCTTCCGGAGGAGCCAAAGACGCAGGACGACCTGCTGGTGGAGTTTTGTGAGGTGGCCAAGCCAGAACAAAAAATTCTCACGAAATTCTTCAAGACCCCGCCGAACGAGATCAAGGCGGCCCTCCGGCGGCTCAAAGCTGCGGGACGGCTGGTGGAGGCGACCAAGAATGGCAAGACGACCTACGAGGCGAAGAAGTCGTAACGCCCATCCCTCGACAGGACCGCTCGTGGTGAGCGGAGGCATTCAGGAATAGTGAACGGCCAGCCAGATGGTCGGCTGGTCTGGAGTTGTCCAATCGACCCGGTGTCGGGTGTGCGCGGGAATTGCCACGAAATCTCCCGACCGCATCTCCACCATCCGGTCTGCAAACTCGATTCTCGCCGCCCCCTTGAGCACCACCACCCACTCCGCCTGCTGCTGGTCGTACCAGAAGTCTGGCGGGCTCGAGTGACCGTGAGAGACAATGCGCTCGATCCGCACAGC
>CAISJI010000078.1 GCA_903885565.1 uncultured Planctomycetaceae bacterium | reverse complement strand
GCGTCGATTGCGGCATTGATGAGCCGTGTCTTTGCTCCCCTCGTAGCGGTGGTTTTTTCAACGCTGTCCTCAAACTGCCGGTAGGCATTGACTAGTGTGCCGAGAAAATATTCGGTCCACGGTGTCAGCGTGTGGTCGCCATTTCGCCACCCCTGTGACGAAGCGTGAAGAGTCTCGTAGTAGGACTCTTTGCTGCCTTCAATAATCCTCTCAAGGCTGATGAACCGCCCGACCTCGAAGCCTTGCTTGTAGAGCAGAAGCAGGGTGAGCAGTCGTGCTATCCGACCATTCCCATCCCGAAACGGGTGAATACAGAGAAAGTCCAGAATGTAGGCAGGAATGATCAAGAGCGGGTCAACCGTGCGTTCCTGGAGTGTCCGCTTCAGGCCTTCATGGAGTTCGGTCATCAAGGTCTCGGTGAGATGGGGCGGAGGCGGCTCAAATCGAATCTCGGTATGACCGTCTGCATACTTCCGTTCGATGTGGTTCGCATCGATTTTCCAAGCCCCGCCACGCTCCGGGGTTTTTTCAAACAGCATTCGATGAAACTGCTTGACGACGCCGTTCGACGGACCAATACCGTCGTGGCCACCGTGGATGGTGTCGAGAACGTCACGGTAGCCAGCAATCTCCGCCTCGGGACGGTCGCGCGGTTCGCTCTTGCCAACAACGATTTCCTTCACCCGGCCGCGCTTCGCGACCACGCCTTCGATTCGATTGCTACTCTCTACGCTCTGGATGATGGCACTCTGCCGCAGGGCTTGCAGCACCTGCGGCGTCTGCTGGCGAAAGAGCTGCTCCTTCCCGCGGTACTCATGGAGCGCAGCCAGCGTCTTGACGAGACCGTGACTGAGCGGGATCCGATTTTCGAATTGCTTGTCAAATGAGAGCACGGTCGCGCACCTCGAAGGCTGTCGGTAAAGTGTAGCATCGCCCAATGCGATGCTCGTCGACAACGGAAACGCTTACCGGGACCTGGACGGGGGCGTTTTCACCGGTCGACCGAGCGGGCTATCTTCACGTCCAGAGCGTCAGGGATGACTTTTTCCCGCGGACGGCTGAGCTCCGCGTCTGTCATGCTGCTAAAAGAGGCTCGCCTTACCGTCCTCGCTGGCGCGACGCCGAGAGAACTGAGACGGACAACAAGCACTCACGGCTCTGTCACCGTTGCACTCACTTCCGTCCTTGGCCGTCATCCAGAGTCAAACGGGGTCAACCCTGTCGAATCAGGGGTTTGCGTTGCACTCGTCGCAAACGCTTTGCCCGCCACGGATTCACGCACCAAAGCCGGAGAACAAGCAGGGTGGCTAACGGGACTCGAACCCGCGACCCCTAGAATCACAATCTAGTGCTCTAACCAACTGAGCTATAGCCACCGCACACCGCCAACGCGGGAGAGCGACCAGTTTAGCAGACTTTTTCCGCCGGTCATGGGGGCTTTTTCCCGCGGCTTTCCCATCCCTCGGGTCAACCCCCGGCCGGAACGCCGGCCAACGGCCAGCCACGTGGCCGCGGCCGCCGCGATCAGCACGGCTGTCGCCGGCTCCGGAACCGCATAGGCGGGGAGCACCCGAATCGCATAGACGACGCCCCCCTGATCGGCCGGCACGCCATCGTAGATGCCGCCAAAACCACCCCAGAAATTGAGATCGGAGAGATAGAGCGTGTCGTCGGTGGCCAGCAGACCATTGGGATGGCCCATCTGCTGGTTTTCGATGAAGTGGAACAGGCTGCCACTCTCCGGATTGACGACCACCAGCGGGTTTTCGTCGTTGGCCAGTCCACCTTGCCCATACTTCCCCGAAAAGGGCACGAAGATCTCGCCCCAAAACTCGTAGGGAAACATTTCCGGCGCAAAGGCCAACTCCACCGCCCCTTCACTCTTCTTGCCATCGACAGGGCGAAACGCCGCCAAGGGAGGCACAACACCGTCGGTCGGCCCCACCGTGGCTCCGGTGGCGTAGTCGATGTAGGTATTGGCAAATCCAAAGTTGGGAACCGTCTTTCCCAGGCTCGATGCCGCAATGACATGCAGCGTGTCGGCCGAGAGGGAGGTGTTTCCGTTATCGAAGCCATTGTCTTCGAAATAGAGATTCCCGGCGTCGTCAAACACCATCCCAGCGGCATTCCGCAGACCGACGGCAATCGTATAGGGCGCCGACACGCTCATCGTTCCCGCGGCAACATTCACATGCACCGCCTGGATTGAGTCGGCCGCCATCTGCGCCGATGTCGCCGCCGAACCGGCAAAGGCTGCGCTCCCGCCCAGCGACAGGCCGACCGTTCTGGTCACTGCCGTCCCTACCGAGTTGTCTTGCGAACCGACATTGAAATAGAGATCCACGCCGCCAGTGGTCGCAGCCCTCGCCGCCAGAGCGTAGGTCGTATGCTCAAACTGGACCGGCGTTGTGGGAAAGGAAAAATTGATCGTGCCGATCGTCGTGAGCGCTGCAGTGGGCGTGGAACCCGGCTGCAGGATGGTGATCGTTTCCTTGCCGGCCTGCGAACTGAGCGCAAAGATCGTGTTGTCGACCCGTCTGACCGAGCTCACAATCCCCGGCAGGTAATCGGCGAGCACCTGCGGAGCCCCATCGGCGACCCCATCCTGATTGGCATCGACCAACCGCACGAGCGAGCCGCGGGTGGAGCCCCAGATGTCATTGGCAATCCAGGTCGTACCCCCCTGGCTCTCGGCCACCAGCAGCGAACCATCGGCCAGCGTCGTCATGCTCGTGGGATAGGCCAATCCCGTGGCGAACGTGGTGACTTCGAAGCGGGTTCGATCCCCCTCGCGGGCCAGCGTGGGGGCCACCGGTTGGGCAGACCAGCCTAAAGAGGGGCAGGCAGCCTCTCCGCAGAGCAGGACGATCAACAGCAGGGCCGCCCACCGGCGGGGGGAGGCTGATGCCGATGTGAGGCGATAATGGCGGAGGGTGAGAGTCGACTGCATGACGATGGTCCCTATGGATGCTACGGGGCCATTGATGAGGCGGACGGAGAAAAAAAGCGGCCTCCCGCTGTCGTGCACAAAGTCTCCCCGTGCTCTGGATCCTCTACCCTAACAGAAGTATACCGCCGGCCATCATCTGCGTTCGGGGGCCAGTTCTCTAGAATCGTGCGAATCAACGGCGTTTTTATCCGCTCACCCTCCAGAGCTGCGGAGCCATTTTCACGAGTCGACTTCGTGAACGAAATCTGGATGGCTTTTTTCACAGCCAACCAAACCGCTACGCAGTGGCGGTGAGATTCTGCAGAATTCGTCCGATATCAAACTCCCGCGCCACGCGATCGGCCGCCGCCCGCCCCATGGCGAGCCGCAGGGGGGGATCGGCATACAACTGCTCCAGATGCTGCACGATCTGCGCCACGGCCACGTCGTCTGAATCGGTGTCGACGGTAAACCCGGTCACGCCGTCTTCGAGCGCCTCGCAGGCCCCGCCATGGCGGCCCCCGATCGCCACGGCCTCCGCTACTCCCGCCTCCAGAAACGAGATCCCGAAGCCCTCGAAATCGCGGCCGCCAAGGCTTCGATTCGGCATGACAAACGCATCGGCCTGCGCCAGCAGATTGTATTTCTCGTCGTGCGACACCTGCCCCACGAAAACCACCTTGCCATCCAGCTCAAGCGCTGTGCAGAGGCGCTTGAGCGCAGGCAGTTCTGAGCCGCTCCCCGCAATGGCATAGCAGGCGTCGGGATGGCTCCTCACAAAGCGTTGCATCGCCCGCAGCGCCAGATCGATCCCCTTCCGCTTCACCAGACGGCACACGCTCACCACCAGAAATCGATGGGGCGGCAGCTGGGGGAACAGATTTTTGCCCCGCTGGGCGTCGATCGCCGCCCGCGCCTTTGCCACGTCAATGCCGGGATAGCAGATCGATTCCCTTACGGCCGGCACATATCCCAGGTCGCGATAGAGCTGTCGGGTTGCCTCTGAATTAAACACAACGCGATCGGCCGGTTTGCAGATCGACGAAACCCATTCCCCGGCAGCCTGGGCGCTGATCAGGTCAAGACCATGAAACAGCAGCCAGTAGCGATGCCCATCCCGCTCAAGCACCCGCTGCACGACCTGGGGATGGTGAACGATGGATGTGTCCCACACCACCATGCCGTCGTTCTGTTTGCGCAGCTCGGCCAGTCGCCGGCGCAATCTCGCAGCAACGCGATAGCTCCATTCGGTCTGCGCGTAACAGAGGGCGGAATTGAATTTTCGCGTGGGCCAGAAGGAATCGCCGAGCCGCCTGCCAGCACGGCGATCGGGCAGCGGAATCGATTCGTACGGGAAGCCGAGATCCATGCCAGAGGGCGGGGTGAATGAAATGGCTGCCAGAAGCTGCCCCGATGCGTGGAGAAAGGAGCAGATGTCGTGCGTGAACTGCGCAACGCCCCCCGACTGCGGCGGCAGTTCCTCGCAGAGCACGACAAACCGTCTCCGAACTTTGGAATCCATCATCTCTCCGGGTAGGCATCGGCGGCTCCGCTGATAAGCAGGCCACAGAACCTGATCATCGCCCTCAGACCGCACCATGCTGTTCCCGCGGTGAGTTTCCGCGTGGCTTGTGCAGCGACTTGAGGATGCTGACGTTTCTCTGTGCCTGGGCGATCCGGCGGAAATGGATCGAGTAGCCCTGCACCCAACCCAACGCCATAAGATAGCCAATCCGGTTGGGATGGAGCGGGCCCTGAGCCCTTCCCAGCACGCGCTTCACCCCATATTTGAGAGCGGTGACGCCGCATTGCAGCGCAGCGCCGACCATTCGCACAGCCGGAGGGAAGCAGGGCTTCTTCCAATAGACATTTTTATAGACGTCGAGAATGGGGCCGCTTTTCATACCGTTCCCGATCAGCTTTTCGAGGTAGGCAACCGTCAGGCGGGAAGGGGGAATCTCGTGCGTGAAGGAAGTTGTATGGGTGTAATAGACATCCCAGCCCAGAATGGTGAGCGTGAGGCACATTTCGTGGTCTTCGCCACCAAACGTATGCCGGCCCATTCGGCCTGTCAGGCAGGGCTCGTAGGCAGTTCCCTCCAGCTCCTCAAAAGCTTTCAGTCGCAGCGAGATGCCTGCGGTCCAGAAATAGGCGGGACGGTCGCTGACAATCCCATCTTCCGGATAGATGTCTCCCACGGCGAGCCATCCCTTGAGCCCCTCGTAATACTCCGGCGGGGGCTCCGCGAGGTGGGCCGTGGAGGGGCAGGAAATGATGCCGACGGAAGGGTGGGCCTCGAAAATCCGGAAAATCTCCGCCACCCAGTTGGGGGCGATCCAGTTGTCGTCATCGATGTAGCTGAGGAAGCTGAAGCGGGCCTCCTGAATCGCCCGTTGCCGGGCATGGATCGCCCCCAACTTCGCTTCCCGCACCACCCGCACCCCGCGGGGCGATCCCTGTGGATAATTCTGTTCGAGCCACTCCGCGGTGCCATCGGTGCTGGAGTTGTCAACGACAAGCACCTCCCAGTCGATCCCTGGCGAACCTGACGGAACCTGCTGGGCGAAGATGTGGTCGAGTGTCGGTTGCAACCGCCCTTTGCCGTTATGGGTGCAGATCGCGAGCGTGAGCCCCTTCATTCGGTTCTGCATGAGAGGAAAGATCCACCGGTGTACAGCCACTTTTCCGACCCATTGTGGCGAACCTGAACGGGGAATCAACCCAACAAAGCCCGGAGCTTTGCTCCCTCCGCCCCCCCAATCGGGAAGCCTTGCTGCACGGCTTGCAGCACGCTTACTCGCGCCGACGGGAATCGATCGGGATCGTCACCGGGCCGTTATTGACGAGGCTCACCTGCATGTCGGCGCCAAACACGCCGCGGGGCACCGGCCGGCCGAGATCGGCCTCCAATCTGGCGATAAAGCGTTCGTAGAGCGGGATCGCTTCCTCGGGGCGGGCGGCCCGCAGGAAGCTCGGCCGGTTTCCCTTGGCGGTGTCGGCATGGAGGGTGAACTGGCTGATAACGAGCACGCCGCCGCCGGTTTCCCGCACGCTGCGATTCATCTTGCCGGCGCCATCGGCCAGAACGCGCAGGCCTGCGATTTTGGCGGCGAGCCAGTCAGCATCGGCGGCGGTGTCATCGGTCTCAACACCCACCAGCACGAGCAGTCCGGCAGCGATCTCCCCAACGATTCGCCCTTCCATCGCCACGCTCGCCTGGGTGACGCGTTGGATCAGGGCCCGCATGGAAATGCTCTCCAGATTGCAAACAAAGCCGGATCACTCTGTCACTCTGCAGCCGGGAGGTTTTCCAGATCGGCCAAATCCCTGGGCCGCGCAGACGCAGCTTTGAGGCGGCGCAGCCAGCGCAGCGAAACATAGCGGACCCCATTCATTTCGCATGCTGACTCAATCAACGTCTCCACGGCGACCTCGGGCAGTCCAGGCACATGATCGAAGAGATCGAGGTAGCCCAGCGCAGTGCAGAGCATCATCAGCGGCCTTGCCCGCACGAATGGAGCGGTGACAGGATGCGTCTGCTCAATCCCTGTCGTCGGATCAATCTCGTCTCCGATCCACTCGGCATTGAGTTCCTTGAGTGCGGCGAACAAGGCCGCCTCGCTCGCCGCGGACCGCAGCCAGAGGACGTCGGTGTCCTCCGTTGTGCGCAGATGGCCGTGGTAGTTGACGGCATGGCCACCGATGACGACACAGGGCACTCCATGCCGGGCGAGGATCGAGAGGAGCCCAACATCAGGTGCCATGCGCCGACTCCTCAACCGCAATCGCCCGCTTGCGGTGATTCCGGCTTAGAAAATGGGCTAGCGCCGCGGGATTGGCCTGCAGCACAGCCCATGACTGATCGATCAGCTTCTGCATCGCCGCCATGCGCTCCCGCGGAGAAAGCCTAAGATTCCGGCGCTGCTGGTGCCTGATGCGGGCCGCGAGGAGCCCGGAAAAATCGACATCCCCAAGCCTCTCCGCAGCGGCGTGAGGCGACTCGGCTCGATCTGGATCGGAGGCAGACATACGCTTAAGTATACGTTGCACGAAGTGGCCCGAAACCGGTGCCCGTCACCACTTTTCATGGCATCGCAGCGATATCGCCTCCCGCACGGCTCGCCAGCGTTTGCAGAAGTTCCACCGATATTCCCTCGGCCAGAGACCGCACGCCGCCATCCGCCGAGAGTACCTGAAACACCCCCCCCGCCAGTCGTGACCGCGGTTTGAGTGAGGTTTCCAGCGGGGAACCCCCCATGCCCGCCCCAAAGCCTGTGTAGCGGCTCACGTCAGAAACGTATGGCCAGGAGTATCGCGACTGCATCCATGTGCCGCCGCCATCAACTGTGTAATCATGGCATTCGGCAACGACGAGTGTGTTCGAAAGTCCGTCGGTGACTTCCGCCATCCGGATCGGCGTCCTGCGGATCGGCGTCGCGTAGGCCCCTGATGCCTCGTTCCAGCCGAGACCCTCTGGCGTCAGAACACCGCGAAATGCGGTCGTGGGTGGACTCGCACGGTACAACCAGCCATCGAGGCGGTGGGCCAGATCGGGAGACTCGGGCCCCGGGCCCACGAGTGCAGCGAAATCGATGGCGCCGCGCACCTTTGAAATTGAGTTGTAAACCGCAATACTGGCCGACACTATATCATCCTCCTGGCTTTCGGGAGGACAGGCCAGGCAGTAAGACTCGTACATTTTTGCCAACGCCCCCTCTTCGATATAGGGCAGGATGGAGATGGCCCACGACTGCGGCCGGATAAAGTCAACGCCCTGAACGGGCCTGTCTTCAAGATGGGTCACAGATCCTACCCGCGGCCGGCCCGCAGCGAACGGAAAACAGCGCCGGACATCGGCATAGCTGTGCATCGCGATGCCGATCTGCCGCAGATTGCTCTGGCACTGGCTGCGGGCGGCAGCCTGCCGTGCCTGCTGCACTGCCGGCAGCAGCAGCCCAATCAGAGTTCCCACAATCGCGATGACGACCAGAACTTCGACCAGCGTAAAGCCATTCACTGGCCGACACCGTGTCATAATGACAGGGGATTTCATGACAATTTTTGTTCTTGGTTTCGGTCGGTATGCGCACATCTCAAGACACATCGGCATATCGCTGGCTCGGCTGCCTCTTTTCGTCGCCCGACCTCCATTGTAATTCGAACTTCCGACCGGCATGCCTGCCAGACTGTGGATCGGGTGGCCCGCCGCTGGATTTGGTGGCTGGAGCCCCCGAAAATCCCCGGCGTTTCCACCAGCCGCCCGAGGGGGTGGATTCGTCCAGAGGGCCAGAGATGACTTTTCCCACAGACACCCCCGCAAGTCGGATTATGCTCTGAAGCTGCGGATGGCGGCCGATCGACAGCGAAGGAGCAAGATTTCCGCGAGGTGCAAAAAAGCAGGCGATGACCTGCTCTGGCCTTGAGGGATGCGGGCCTGTCAGTCCCCCGCTTCATCCACGCGAAAACTGATGAAGCCATTCTCGCCGCGCTGGGCGATGACGGCCCCCTGTTTCTGTTTCCAGACCACGACGTAATCGTCGTGATGTCTCCAGGCTTTAACGGTGTCATTGCAGAGATACACAAGCTGCTGCCATTCCAGCGGGGTGGCGAGCAACTGCCCGACAAGATCATCACCGAGGATCGCGAGGATTCTGCGCCATTCGCCGGCAATGGCGTAGGGATCGGCGGCGGAACTGGCGCAGAGAATCCTCAGCGTTCGCATGGCATCGACATACTTCTCGGCGTTGATCATGGCGCCGACTCTGGCGATGAATGCATCGGAGT
>CAISJI010000077.1 GCA_903885565.1 uncultured Planctomycetaceae bacterium | reverse complement strand
CCGAGCGTGGTGACGTTCGGCTTCGATGTGCTCGACCGCGTGGAACTGGCGGTGGCCATGGTGAAGGAACGGCTCAAGCGAGCGGTTTTCGCTCTCGACGCAGCTGGCATTCCACACGCGGTGGTGGGAGGCCATGCTGTGGCGGCCTGGGTGGCGCGGATCGATCCCGCCGCTGTCCGGACCACGGTCGATGTCGATCTGCTGATCAATCGCATCGATCTTCCCCGGGCGACCGCCGCCCTTGAGGCCGTGGGGTTTGTGCATTCGGTGGCGATGGGGATCAATATCTTCGTGGATGGGCCGAGTGGGAATGCCCGCGAGGGGGTGCATATTCTCTTTGCGGGTGAGCCGGTGAAACCGACTGACCTCTTCTCAGCCCCCGACCTCGCCGCGACAGATTCGCTCGACGGCTATCGGATCGTCGACCTCGACCAACTCGTGGTGATGAAGCTGACGGCCTTTCGGCTGAAGGATCGCGTCCATCTCCTCGACATGATCGAAGTCGGCCTGATCAATGCCGCGACGGTCGACCGGTTGCCTGCGGAACTGCGCCCCAGGCTCGAACAACTCTTCGCTGACCCTAACGGGTGAACGATCCGTCGTGGCGATGCGCTGCCCTTGGTCCGGGGGGGCGAGAGCGGATAGAACAGCCACCATGGGCCAAACCAACGCTTTCGACGCCCGGCTGAACCACTGCCTGCGGCAACTCGCCGCCGGTGAGGCGGGCGCCCGCGAGGAACTGCTCGCCGTCGCCTCCGAACGCATCCGTACCATGGCCCACCGGATGCTGCGGCGGTTTCCCGGCGTGCGCCGCTGGGACGATACCGACGACGTGGTGCAAAACGCCTCGCTGCGGCTCTACCGCGCGATGGGGGAGATCGTGCCGACCGACTCGCGCGGCCTCCTCGGCCTCGCCGCCCTGCAGATCCGCCGCGAACTGCTCGATCTGGCCCGCAAGCATGCCAGCCCCAATTCCTATGCCGCCAACCACGATTCCAACGCCATCGGCGGCGGCGGCGATACCCGGCGGATGATCGTCGACGGCGCTCCAGATGAGCGGATCGATGCCGAGGCGCTTGACCGCTGGACCAGGTTCCACGAAGCGGTGGCGACGCTCCCGGAAGCGGAGCGGGAGGTGTTTGGGCTGGTTTGGTATATGGGACTTGAGCAACAGGAGATCGGCACGCTGGTTGGCTGCTCGATCCGCACCGTCAAACGCCGCTGGGACAAGGGGAAGTCGCTCGTCATCGCCGCCCTCGGCGGCGCCCATCCCGATACCCCGCTCGACGACGAGCAGCCGCCTGCGTAACCGGCCTCAGCTGGGCGTCCGCCCCCCCACTCCTCCGGCGGGACAATGATTTGACACGCCCTCCAGAACGCATCATGATGCGTTCATGCGCACTACCATCGACATCAACGATGCCCTCCTGCGGGAACTGCGGTCGCTGGCCCTGCAGCAGGGGCGCCCCTTCCGGGCGGTTCTGGAAGAGATGCTCCAGCGCGGTTTGGCCGGGACCGCACCGCGAAAGCGGCGGGCTCCCGTGCGGATCAAGCCGCTGCCCCTGGGAATGCGCCCGGCGGTGCAGGGAATGAGTCTCAATCAGGTCTATGACCAACTCGAGGCGGAGGCCGACCGCGGCGGGCAGTGATCGTTCCAGACACCAATTTGCTTGTATTTGCGTACGATCTGTCGGCGAACCGGCATCGTCAGGCACGGCGCTGGTGGGAGGCTGTGCTGTCGGGGGACGAACCGGTGGGCATCCCATGGATCGTGGTGCTCGCCTTTACCAGGCTCCTCACCCATCCGACCATCTGCTCCCGGCCGATGACTTGCCGGGAGGTGCGGAACTGCGTCGAGCAGTGGCTGGAGCAACCGCACGTCAGGCTCCTGTCGCCGACAGCCGACACGCTCTCGCTCTATTTTCGCCTGCTTGAAGCAGCCAAGATCGGCGGGAATCTCTCCACCGACGCGATGATTGCGGCGCATGCTCTGGAATTGGGCGGCGTCGTCTATTCCGACGACCGGGACTTTGGCCGATTCAAGGAACTGAAGTGGCGCAATCCGCTGGCATCCTAGCTGTCCGTGGAAAAAGTCATCCCTGACCTTTTTCCACTCGGCCGACCGCAGGAAACGCCGAGGGTTTCCTAGGTCGACCACCGCCGCATCCGGCGGCGGGTACTTTAGCCGCAGCCTGCTAGCGGCCTGCCTAAAGGCAAAAGCCCCGCCCTACCGCCGGCTAGATCCCCGTTCTTTGCCGAAATTCGCCCTCAGTGGGGGCGAGCGGAAGCTAAAATCTCCAGGCGCGAACGGATTTCTTGCGTAACAAATAAAAACAAATATGATTATATTTGTTACGCGAAACAAGAGGTTTGGCTATGACGGGCGACCGGGCCATCCTTGAGCATCTGCAGGGGCTGCTGGCCACACTGCTGGCAGAGCCAGGAGCTGAGGAATGAAGGCGCTGGAATGGATGCGATTTTTTCACGATCAACGCCAGCGGCATGGCAAGCGGCTGTTCACCGTCACCGAACTGGCAAATGTGGCCAATGCCGCGCCGGCAACGATGAATGTCGAACTCGGCCGGCTCGTGGGGCAGGGAGTGATCCGCCGCTGGGTGGCCGGGCGTTACGGCCTGCCGGAGGGAGTCACGGCCGCAGATCTGGCCGCGGCCAGCGACAGCCAGGCGTATGTGACGGGAGCCTATGCACTGGAGCATCACGGCTTCATCACGCAGCAGCCCCGCGAGATCGATTGCTTTACGCTGCGGCGGCACAACCGCTCCCGGCAGCGGCCGACACTCCTTGGAGAGCTGGTTTTTGTGTGTGTGAATCGGCGGCTGCATTCGCTGCCTGAAGGCTGTGGACTAGCCTCGCCAGAGCAGGCCTTCTGCGACCTGCACTTCCTCCTCCGCCGGCGCGGTCTCGATCCCCACAGCCTCTATACATTTCGCAAGCTCGAGCGACTCATGATCCCGCCAGAGCTTCTGGCCCGCTATCCACTCACCGTGGGGCGGGCGGTCGCCACCATGCTGCAGGCGAGCCGACGGGGGGGGACGGTGACCAAGAGGATCATGCCTGCCGGCTGATCTGGCTGATCTATCGATGGAGCGATCATGCAGCGGCTGGCGCGGCCAAGAGCTTATCGATCACCTGCGGTAGATCGCTTGTGGCCTCCCAGCCCAATGCCCCCTTCGCCTTGGCCGGGTTGGCGGCGCTGTAGGCGATGTCTGAAGGGCGGCGCAGGTGTGGCTCGAGATCGACATGCTCGCGGGCCCTGAGATTGAGTCCTGCAAAGACACCCTCGACAAATTCCCACAGCGAATGGGTGTGGCCGGTGGCGATCACGAAGTCCTCCAGCGTTTCCTGCTGCAGCATCCGCCACATCGATTCGACATACTCCTCCGCCCAGCCCCAATCGCGGTGGATCTCCACGTTTCCCAGTGACAGCCGCTCAGGATAGCCGGCTGCAATCCGCCGGGCGGCACAGACCACCTTCCGCGTCACAAACTGTTCCGGCCGGAAGGGGGACTCGTGATTGAAGAGAATGCCGCTGCAGGCCCGCAGGCCATAGGCCTCGCGGTAGTTGGCCACGGCATGGTGGGCGGCGGCCTTGGCAGTGGCATAGGGACTGCGGGGGCGGAAGGGGGTCGCTTCATCGGCTGGTGTCGGCGTGTTGCCAAACATCTCGCTCGACGAGGCGTTGTAATACCGCACTCCACTGCCGAGCAGCCGGATGCATTCGAGGAAGTTCATCGTGGCGGTGGTGATGCTGGCGAATGTCTCCAGTGGCTGGCGAAACGAACTGGCCACCGACGACTGCCCCGAGAGGTTGTAGATCTCGTCGGCCCCCACCTGCTGGAGGAAGGGGAGCACGCTGCTGAAGTCGGTCGGCATCATCGCGTGGAGGCGAACCTGCCGGTGGAGACCGAGAGCCTGCAGCGGGGAAGAGCCGACCCGCTCCGGGGCTCGCGAGGTGCCATGCACCTCATAGCCCTTGTTGAGCAGCAGTTGGGCCAGATACCCGCCATCCTGCCCCAGCACACCAATGATCGCCGCCTTCGGTGCTGCCATGAGAGTCGGAGTTGCCTCGGGCTGGAGTGCGGCTGCCGGTAAGACAGCTAACACCCACAGTCTACGGCGCGGTGAGGTCGGCCACGATCCCGAAGATCGACTCGGTCGAGGTGACGGCCGAGCGGCCAAATTGCGCAGGCGTATAAGCGACATTGAAGGCGTCCTCCGCCAGGAGCCGAATCCGTACCCACACCTCCCGCCCGCCGGTGACGGCAGAGGGGAGGGGTTCGTCGAGCTGCCAGTTGCGGCCCCACTCCGGCGGCTCGAGGCCGTTGCGGAGGCTCAGCCAGGTCTGCCCATCGCGCGAAACTTCGATCGCCGCCGCACCCCGGCCCACCCCGCCCGGCTCCTGCGTAAAATCCCAGCAGAACGTCGCCGCCTTCAGCCGCAGCGCGTGCGTGGCGGCAGGAAATTCAAACCGGTAGACCAGCCGCCCCTCGCGGCCATTTTCCAGCGGGCCCCAGTAGCCGACGGGGGGCTCCTGCCACTCGCGGTATTTCCGCATCCCAACTGATTCCACCAGATAGCGATCGGCCGCCTCGATCGTGGCGCATTCCACCACAGCACGCCGGTGAGCACCCGGAAGAATGGCCCTCGGCGGCAAGGCGACCATATTCGGCCCGGCGGGGATGGCCGACTGCCGGGAGGGAAGCCATGAGAGAGGGGGGCCGGCAGCCGTGGCGAACCAGAAGAGCCCCCCCAGCGCCGTCACACCGGCGGCGGCCATGGCCGGACGAGCCGCTTGCGGAAACGATCTCAGCCAACGACTCCGAGGAAGTGGTTTCTCGGAGCCGGCTGCTGCCAGCGCGGCTGAGAGGTCTGCCGCCTGAGCAAAACGGCGGGTGCGATCCTTGGCGAGGCATTTCTCCGCGATCCGACTGACATTTCGCGGGATCGCAGCCTTG
>CAISJI010000076.1 GCA_903885565.1 uncultured Planctomycetaceae bacterium | reverse complement strand
GGCATCCTTCGGCTCTTCGGCCATGGCCACCTTGAGTCGCCGGTAGGGAGACTGGAAGACGCCCTCCATGAAGTCGTGCATCGAGACGGGAACAGATGCAGGAACAGGTGCCGGAGTGGCCTTCGCCGGCTCGTCAGCCGCAGTGGTCGGAGCCATCGCACTGAAGCTCAGACACAACAGACACAGCACAAGAACAGCAAGGAGTGGGCGATGCATCGAAGGCCTTTCGCTTGAAGAAGATCTGAATTAAAGAAGACCGCAGTGGCGGCTCGCCACAACAAAGCTGGCTCAGGGCTGGTACTGCAAGCCCCGCCCGGTGTCACGGAGGCGGCAAGCACTCACGTCTCAAGCTTACCCGCTTCATAGAGCACCCCGCCTCTCCATCCCGGCCTCCGGTTCACTCTATACTGTCTGCGGAACAGCCATCCCTGACCCTTTTGGCCATGCACACCTCCAGCCCCATTGAGACTGAGTTTCTGCTGCTGATTGCCGACATCAGCGGGTATACGCGGTTCATGATGAAGAACCACACGGCCCGGGTGCACGCCCACGGCATCATCTCCGACCTGCTCTCCGCCGTGATCGCGGAGGTGCAGTTGCCGATGGAGGTCAATAAACTGCAGGGGGATGCCATCTTCATGGTTGCCGCGAAGCAAGCGGAAAACTGGCCGGCAACGGGACGGCAGATCGGCCAGCGGCTGCCTTCTTTTCTGGCCGCCTTTGATCGCAAGCTGACTGATCTGGCCACCTCCAACATCTGCCAGTGCATCGCCTGTCAGCAGATGATAACGCTACGACTGAAGCTGATCGGTCACTATGGCTTCGCTGTCCGGTCGCATGTCGCCGGCTTCGATGAACTCTCGGGAGTCGATGTCATCGTGCTGCATCGGCTCCTCAAGAACGAGGTGCCGGGGTCCGAATATATTCTGCTCACAGACCCAGCCTTCCGCTTTCTATCGCCGTCTGGTGAATACGCACCGCATCGGGAGCATTACGACGACGTGGGGGATGTGGCGCTGCGATTGCGATTTCTCAGTGCGTCGGTTCCCGCCACTGCGCCCCGTACCTTCTCGCTGCGGGACATGGTGCGCAAACTCGGCTACGACATCCGCTATCTCTGTGCCAGGCAGCGGCATCCTGCCCGGTAGAGTGATGGAAAGAAATCGGGCCGGGCACCTTGCGATGCCCTGCCCGGTTGTGATTCGTGAATGAAAGCCCGCCCGCTCAAGCAGCGGGCATTCTCTACTTCTTCGGCTCTCCCTCCGGCAGCGTGTGGCCGAAGACCGACCACACCACGCCGTCGCCCACCACCGAGAGCGTGAGTCGGCCGTCGTTGTTGATGATCAGCGTCAAGCCGCGACCGTGCTCGAGTCCGGAGAAAACGCGGGCACTTTCAGCTTCGTGGACCGTGTCGAACTTCGTTACCTCGCCGCGGCGCGATTCCGGCGCCAGGAGCGTCAGCTCCTTCTTGGTGGCGTCGACGCGAAAGAATGTCGGACGCTCGCGGTCACCCAGATCGGGCGGACCCACCGTGCCATCCTCGTCGACAGCGACTGCCGACGACACGGCACAGAGCCATGTCTGATCGGCCCAGGCAGCGCCGCTCCAGACCAACTGGGCAGCCACGGTCAACAGCACCATCCGTATCACTTGCATCGGCATAGGTTCACTTCCTTGAAAACAGATGTTCGGTTCGTTCGTGAGAAAAACGGGATTCGGACTGAGTTCCGGGGCACACCTTGGGCCTTATCGCACCGTGTAGCCCTTGGCCTCCATGGCCGCCATGAAGTTTCTGTCCCACAGCGAAAACTGCTGCTGGTAGGCCGCCACGGCCGCGTCAGACGTGCTCTCAGCCGCTTTCATCGTCCGCCGCGACCGCATGCCGCCGGTGAGGCCTGCTGCGGTCGAACCGATCGCCGCCCCCTTGCCCGCATCGCCGGCAATGGCGCCGACGGCCACGCCCACAAGCGCGCCCCCTGCTGCACCCTTCAATGCCCCCCCCCGCGCACCTCCGGCAGTCTGCCCCGCAGCCTGCATCTGCTGCTCAAGCTGTGTTCGCGCCTGATAGGGATCCCATCTGGTTTGCTGGGTCGCCCAGTCATAGGAGGCCGATTCATCGAGCCTCTGCTGGTCGGGGCTCTGCCCCCGCGCCGGAAAGATCGCATGCATGCCCGGATTGGCGCTGAGCGACGGCGGAGCGGCCTGCACACTCGTTGCCGCCACTCCCATCCAGACACCAGCCACCGCGGCGAGCATGTGTACAGAGCTGTTCGTGAGAATCCTGTTCATTATCCACCTCCTTGTTAAGCGTTCCGCCCCCTTATGGGCACGATTGAATAGCCGATTTCACCCCCCTGAGGAAATACGAAAAATGATCGTGTCCCACTGCGAAAAGCGGTGCGATCGCCCCGCAGCCCACAGGATCAGTGGACAGGACGGTTGCGGCCAAGAGCGGCCCGCTCCTGCCAGCGGAGCACCGCGATCACAATTGCCGTTGCCACCACGACAGCTTTCCCAGCGGGCCCGAGTAGATCGGGGAAGTGTCTGGGGGTTCGGTTATGCCAGATTTCGGCCCCCGCTCGGGACAGATATCTCACCAGAAGGCTTCCCGACCGTGGTTCCCTTCGACCTGTGCTTTGCCGCCGGTGTATCGTCTGTCATTCCGATCACTCTGATCAAACGCCACGAGATATCAAAGGACATCGCATGAGTCGAAATGCCGCAGTCGGCTTGGCCCTCCTGCTGGCCATCGCCTGCACTTTCAGGGATGCCGGAACGGGTCTGGCCGCTCCCCCGGCCAATGCAAAGCCGAACATCGTCATCATCGTCGCCGACGATCTCGGCAACGCCGATCTGGGCTACCGCGGCAGCAGCATCAAGACTCCGCATATCGACAGCCTGGCCAGGGCCGGCGTTCGGCTCGAGTCGTATTACGGTTTGCCAGTCTGCACCCCGGCCCGCGCTGCCCTGATGACCGGCCGCTACCCGATGCGGCAAGGTCTGCAGACGCTCGTTATCTTCCCGAGCCACACCTACGGCCTGCCGACTGATGAAAAAACACTCCCTCAGGCGCTCAAGGAAGTCGGTTACCGCACGGCGCTGGTGGGGAAGTGGCATCTCGGGCACGCGCACGAGAGATTCTGGCCGCAGAATCGCGGCTTCGATCACTTCTACGGCAACGTCGTGGGGGAGGTCGATTACTTCACGAAGGAACGCGGGGGGATTATCGACTGGCAGCGCAACGGCACATTCCTCAAGGAGGAGGGCTACTACACCCGGCAGATCGGCGACGAGGCAGTCAGCCTGATCGAGACCCACGACACCTCGCAGCCCCTGTTCCTCACCTTCGCCTCGCTCGCCCCCCATGCCCCATATCAGTGCCCGCAGGAGGAGATCGACGCCTACAAGGATCTCTTTCCCGACGCCAACAAGCGCACGTATGCGGCGATGATCAGCGGACTCGACACGCAGATCGGGAGAGTGGTCGCGGCGCTTGAGAAAAAAGGGATGCGCGACAACACACTCATCTTCTTCACCTCCGATAATGGCGGCGCCACCAATGCCCTCTTTGCCACCGGCGCCCGCTCACCGGCGGAACGCGAGGCGAGCGGCGGCCTCGCGCTTGAATCGAAGCCCCCCGCTTCGAACGCGCCATTCAAGGGGGGCAAGGCGGGGCTGCATGAGGGGGGCGTGCGGGTGCCGGCGTTTTTCAACTGGCCCGGCCGGCTCGCCCCGGCCGTCGTCAACGAACCCCTCCACCATGTCGACATCATGCCGACGCTGCTGGCCCTTGTTGGCGGCTCGGGCAGCCCCGACAAACCGTTCGACGGGAAGGACGCGTTCCCCACGCTCGCATCCGGAAAGCCCTCCCCCCACGAGGAGATCCTCATCAATGTGGAGATCTTTCGCGGGGCGATCCGCAAGCGGAATTGGAAGCTGATTCAGATCGCCCTCCTGCCGGAAAGGATCGAACTCTACGACGTCGTCAATGATCCTGGCGAAACGCGAAATGGAGCGACGGAGCATCCCGAGATCGTGGCGGAACTCAAGGCCCGTCTCCTCGCCTATGCACAGCAGCAGAAGATGAGCGAATGGCTGAAATGCCAAGTCGACTACCTCGGCTTTCAGGGCAAAACTTTTCTCGTCCCGGAGAACAACATCGATGACGGCCTGTCGAGGGAGATTCCGGTGCTCCCGAAGCGTTGATCCGCTTCAGTCAAGGAGCCGTCGCCGCTACCTTCCAACGCAGAACTCAGGAGAGATCGAACCGATCCAGATCCATCACCTTGGCCCAGGCCGCGACGAAGTCGTGCACACACTTGGTTTCGCCGTCGTCGCAGGCATAGACCTCCGCCACGGCCCGCAGCTGGGAGTTTGAGCCGAAGACGAGATCGACGCGGCTGCCGACCCAACGCTGTGCGCCCGTTTGGCGATCGCGCCCCACAAAGATCTCTGTGCTGCCAGCCTGTGGCTCCCACTGCGTGTTCATGTCGAGCAGATTCACGAAGAAGTCATTGGTGAGCTTCCCGGGGCGGTGCGTGAAAACCCCCAGAGCCGACTGCTGGAAGTTGGCCTCAAGCACCCGCAGCCCCCCCACCAGAACAGTCATCTCTGGCACGCTCAAGGTCAGCAGATGCGCCCGATCGACAAGCAGATACTCAGGCAGAACAGTCTGCCCCTGGCAAGGGTAGTTGCGGAAGCCATCCGCCGCCGGTTCGAGCACCGCAAAGGCTGCGACATCGGTCTGTTCCTGCGAGGCATCGGTGCGGCCGGGATGGAAGGGGACCTCGACGTTATGCCCGGCGCTGCGGGCGGCCTGTTCGATAGCGGCGCAGCCGCCGAGCACGATGAGATCGGCAAGCGACACCGCCCCCTTGCCGGCCCCGGCGCTTGAGTTGAATTCTGTTTGGATCGCTTCCAGAGCATGCAGCACCTTGGCCGTTCGGGAGGGGTCGTTGACCTCCCACTCCTTCTGCGGCAGGAGGCGAAGTCTCGCCCCGTTGGCTCCCCCGCGTTTATCGCTGCCGCGAAACGTGGATGCGGAGGCCCACGCTGTGGCGACCAATGCGGAGATACTGAGACCCGCTGAGAGGATGGCCCGCTTGAGGGCGGCAACATCCGCGGCGTCGATCATCGGCTGTGAGGGAGGTGGCACCCGGTCCTGCCAGATGAGCGCCTCGGCGGGAACTTCGGGACCGAGGTAGCGGTCGATCGGGCCCATATCGCGGTGCGTCAGTTTGAACCAGGCTCTGGCAAAGGCGTCGGCAAACTCCTGCGGATGTGCATGGAAGCGACGGGAGATCGGCTCATAAATCGGATCGACCCGCAGCGCGATGTCGGTTGTGAGCATCACCGGGGGATGCCGCTTTCCCGGATCGTGAGGGTCGGGCACGACGCTCGTGGCAGCGGGATCGGTCGGAATCCACTGATGGGCGCCGCCGGGGCTTTTGGTCAACTGCCAGTCGTAGCCCAGGAGCATGTCGAAGTAGCTATTGTCCCATTCGGTGGGCGTGGGTGTCCACGCTCCTTCCAGACCGCTGGTGATTGTGTCGTTGCCGCTGCCTGTTCCGTAGCGGTTCTTCCAGCCCAGCCCCTGCTCCTCAAGCGGGGCAGCCTCCGGCTCAGGTCCGACATACTTGCCCGCCGCGGCCGCCCCGTGGGTTTTGCCAAACGTGTGGCCACCAGCCACCAGCGCCACCGTTTCCTCGTCGTTCATCGCCATGCGGGCGAACGTCTCCCGAATGTCTTGGGCTGCGGCGAGCGGATCGGGCACACCCCCCGGCCCCTCCGGATTGACATAGATAAGGCCCATCTGCACCGCAGCAAGGGGATTCTCCAACTGCCTGTTGCCGCTGTAGCGCTCATCGCCAAGCCAGGTGCGTTCCGGACCCCAGTAGGTTTCATCGGGCCCCCAGGCATCGATGCGGCCGCCGCCAAAGCCAAATGTCTTGAGGCCCATCGTTTCCAGGGCGACGTTGCCGGTGAGCACCAGCAGATCGGCCCAAGAGATCTTCCGGCCATACTTCTGCTTGATCGGCCAGAGCAGCCGGCGCGCCTTGTCGAGATTGGCATTGTCGGGCCAGCTGTTGAGCGGGGCGAATCGCTGCATGCCAGCCCCTGCTCCGCCGCGGCCATCGCTGGTGCGATAGGTGCCCGCCCCATGCCAGGTCATCCGCAGGAAGAAGGGACCGTAGTGGCCGTAATCAGCCGGCCACCAGTCTTGCGAGGAGGTCATGAGTGTGGCCAGATCGCGCTTGAGCGCCTGGAAGTCGAGCGCATTGAATTCGCTCGCATAGTCGAAGGCCTCTCCCAGCGGCTGATTGGCAGGCGCCGGCTGCTCGAGGATTTTCAGATTCAACTGACTCGGCCACCACTCGCGGTTGGCCGAGCCCCCAGCGGGGTTTCTTTGTGCGGTGCCAGCAAACGGACATCCAGTTTCGCTTCCCATCGTTCCTTACTCCCATTGCCATAACCGCAAGGCTCATCCACGACACATCTGCCAGGCTGCCCGCCCCATTTGAACAGTATCGGGGATGGCAGACTCCCGGGGAAATCGATTCTGCCAAGAACGGCAGGCGACCTCCTCATCTCGGGTCGCTTCAACTTAGGAGCGGGTGCCGGGTAAATCCGCAGAATTGTTCCGCGAACACCCAGCGGTATCGGCCGCCGACGCTCAGCAGGCATTTCTGAAAGTGCATCCGCTCAATTCGCACCGCGCGTTGTGCGCTCATAAGAGCGGATGGTCCTCCACATTCACCGACACGTTGTGCCGGTGGCTGAGGGAATCTCGGCGATCATTCCTGGAGAAGGAAACGACGAGGTGTCGCTTGCCGTTGGCCTCGGGCGGAATCGATGCGACCGAGTCCACCACGACGCGCACCTCAGGTGGAAGCCTCTCCTGGACTCGGGCACGGATGCGTTCCAGCGAGGCCGCGGTGCCCCCACGCAGCACGACGCTGACAACGATATCGACGCTGCTCGTTTGGCGCACCTGCCACTGCACAACCTCCCGTTCGCTCCCCAGCATGACATGGAAGTATGGCCAGAGCAGACGGCGTCCACCGGGCAATTCGAGCGAGTCAAAGGCCCGGCCGTGGAGAGCTTCCTGCAGCAGGTGCCAGGTAAGGGCTGCATCGCGGATCATTGTTCTTCACGCTTGCCGGCGAGAATGGCTGTGAAGTGGCCGGTCACAAAGCGCGACGGCCATTGCTTGAGGCACTCCCAGCGCGCAAGGGACGCGAGAAACCGCTCCTGCGCGGCTGCCGCCCGCCCCTCCAGCCGCCCCGCCCTCCAGACGGCGAGCACCCGCGGACAGTGGAGAAGGGCCTCGGTTTGCAAAACCTCGAGGCCGCTCGATCGAACCAGATCGGCCAAGCGCTTGGGGCCGAGCGTGGCGCCGACAGAATAGGGCACGATCCCCCAGCGGCGGAGAAGGTTCAAAAGCGGGCCATTGCGCAGCCAGACCAGCGGATTGAGCGGATTGTCGAGCGTGAGCAGTAGCCTCCCCGACGGGCGGAGCACGCGGACAAGCTCCTGCATCGCCTGCGCAATGTCGGCCACCGACGCAAAATGATCGAGCGTGGAACCGGAATAGACCAGGTCGAACGAGGCATCAGCGAACGGCAGTGTGCGGACATCGGCAACTTGGGCGTGAAGCTCTGGGTTCCGCCTCAGAGCTTCGGCCACGACCACAGGAGAGATATCGATGCCGGTCGTGCAAAATCCTTTGCTGGAGAGATGACTTACGATTCCTCGTCCAGCCACCTCGTCAAAAAGATCGGTCTTGAGGGCCGTCGGTGGCACTCGGCTGGGAAGAGGATCAGGGGCCTCCAGCCAGCGGTCGAGCAGGGCGATCTGGAGGCGATCGGTGTATTCACGCCACAGCCGATCAGGCCGGGTGTGCGTCCACTCCGTCCCCACGCCGTCCCAGTAGGCGCTCTCTGCGGTTTCCGCCGGCGCTACAGCGTCTGAGCCGGGAGCAGGAGATGATGTGGAGTCGTGTGCCATGAAATTCCGGCAGGATGGGTAGGTCAGATTCTAACCGCCGGTGCGGCCGAGTCTCCTGCTTGGCGCCGGTCGCGGCCGGTGGGAACATTGATCCCTTCCCTCCCGGAGCTTTCAGCTGATGCACATGCGCTTTTTCTCGGTTCTGCTCTGCCTGCTGCTGGTGATTTCTCTCGGGGCCGGAAACATGCCTGCCGGTGCCGCCGAAGCGACGCTGCCCACGCCGGTCGCCCACTGGAAACTCGACGACGAGGGGCCTGTGGCGAAGGATGCAACAGGCTCCCATCAAGGCGCAATTCAGGGCGCCGTGCCCCATGCCGGTCGGATCGGCCCGGGGCGGCTGTTTGTGCGGTCCCGACAGGACCACATCAGCATCCCCTACTCTGCCGACCTCGAGCTTTCCACGTTTACCGTCTCAGCCTGGGTCTGGCTCACCGAACCGCCAACATTCTCCGGCATCGTCGGCACGCGGGCCGGCGGCGCGCAACTCTTTGATGTGAAGGTCAACACCGACAAGGTGCACGGCGACATCGGCGATGGAAAAAAGTGGATCGAGACGGGGGTCAATTTCTATGCAGGCGACGTCGGCACCACCAGCCAGGGCGGGGATCTGGAACTGAAAGTCTGGTATCTCGTCACATTTGTGATCGATGATGCCCGCCAGGAATGCCGGCTCTACCTCGATGGCGACCGCAAGAAGACGATCCCTTTCACGGGGCATCCAAAGCTGATGGAGCCGGGCCGCACGCTGCAGATCGGCAGCACCGGCGCGGGGGAATTCATGGATGGCGTCATCGATGATGTGCGGATCTGGAAGGAAGCCCTCAGCGATGATCAGGTGAAGCAGCTCATGAATCCCTGACCAGTCAGAAGGGCGCCGCCGCAGGATCGGCATAGATCTCCCTGAATATGACTGGTAACGCTCAACCGCACACCAAAGCATCAGGGCACGGCGGCCGGATCGGAGAGCAGATAGGCGAGCAGATCCGGCATCTCCTCCAGCGAAAGCAGCATGTCGATCCCCCGCCCGGCTCATGCGCTGAATGTCCATTCAGGAAGTTTTTGGATCGCGCCCCCGGCCAGCGCCGAGGCGTGCGCCAGCAGGCCGGTGCAGGTCCAGTTGGCACTCTGGCGGGCGTTGGGATAGGGATCGCGTCCCTCCACAATGGCACTGATAAATTCGTGAACCAGATGCGGATGGCTGCCGCCATGGCCACCCCCTTGCGTGAACGAGAGGTGCTGGTGCTCGCCGGCATCGTAGACGCCGCTGGTGGTGAAGGGGCGGAGCGGCTCCGGCAGCAGATGGGCAAAGTCGGGCACGGCCACAGCCTGGGGAATCTCTGGCTCCGGCACCTTGGCGGTATGCAGCACAGGCTGCTCCCCCTCGCAGAGCTGCCACTCAAAACTGCGGGTCGAGCCGTAGACATCAAAGCTCTCGCGGTATTGCCGCGCAGTGTCAAAGAGCGACCGCACCACCCGCGCCACCACATCGCTGTCGCGCAGTTTCACATGCGCACTTTCGATCGCAAATGGCGAACCGTATTTTCCGATCAGTTCCGCGCGGATCCGCCCGGAGCCGAAGCAGCTCACCTCCGCGGCATCCCGGCGCTCAAGCGCCAGGCAAGGCCCCACGCAGTGTGTGGCATAGTGCATCGGCGGCAGGCCGGGCCAATAGTCGGGCCAGCCATCCATATCCTGCTGATGGCTCGCCTGCACAAACTGAATCCGCCCCAGCTCCCCGCGCTCGGCCATCTGTTTGATAAACAGAAATTCCCGGGCATAGACGACCGTCTCGGCCATCATGTAACGCAGGCCTGTTTTTTCTGAAAGCTCCACAATCCGCCGACAATCTTCCACGCTCGTGGCCATCGGCACGGTGCACATCACATGCTTCCCCGCTTCGAGTGCCGCCAGCGACATGCTGGCATGATCGGGAATCGGGGAATTGATATGGACGGCGTCGATGTCGGGATCGCGGAGCAGATCGGCATATGCCTGATAGCGGCGCTTGATACCAAAGGCTGCGGCTGTCTTCTCCAGTTTCGCGGCCGACCGCTGGCAGATTGCCACCAGTTCAGCATGGGGATGCCGCTGGTGGATCGGAATGAATTCGGCGCCGAAGCCGAGGCCCACGATGGCGATGCGAACCTTGCTGTGGCCGGGGGAATGGCGCTGTGCCATGGAGGCCTCGGGAGTGGTGCGGAGAAATTTGGGGGGGGGCGGCAGCGTGCCGGATCCCTCCATCCAGAGCAGTGTCACGGTGTCCCAGCCACCGGTCAAGCTGCCGCTCACTGGGAGGCGACGCTGGGAAGACGGGGCGGTCGACACCAGCAGCGTTTGGGGGGCGAGGACCTCCGCTGGTAAGTTTGGAGGAGCCTGTTTTCTGCTCGCTCTGTTTTTTCAAAGGAGTGTTTCATGCGATATGCCATGACAAGTGTGATGGTGCTGGCCCTCGGGCTGGTCTCGGTGGCCCGAGCCGACGAATACGCGCTCGACCCCGCCCATGCGGCGTTTGACTTCAAGATTCAGCATCTGGGCCTGAGCTGGACGTCGGGCCGATTCAACGCTGTCGAAGGGGCGTTTCGGATCGATCCGAAACCGGCCGACTGCGCCTTCGCCGTGACGATGCAAACCGAGAGCATCGATTCAGGCAACAAGCAGCGTGACGATCATCTCCGCAGTCCTGACTGGTTCAATGCCAAGCAGCATCCGCAGATCACGTTCAAAAGCACGGCGGTCAAGCCGGTCGACGGGGGCTACGAGGTCACCGGCGACTTCAGCATGCATGGCGTTACCAAGCCGGTTTCGCTCGTGCTCAAGGGGGGCGGCTCGGCCGAGTTTCCCAAGGGCGTCCAGCGCACCGGGTTCACCGGCAGCACGGTGCTGAAGCGATCTGAGTTTGGCATGAACACGATGGTCGGCCCGATTGGCGATGACGTGCAACTGTCGGTCAGCTTCGAGGGGATCAAGAAATAGCCGGTGTCTGGTGGCAGCCGGCCCGCGTGCGCTCAAGTGGCGCCCGGGCCGTCTGTCGCCGCCCCTTCCCCCGCTTGGCTTGAGGAGCCTGTGGATGCCCGATCCGGTTGCCATTCTCTGGGCCATGGCGGCCGCCGGGGCCGTGGCGGCGCTGGTTCTGCTGGCCTGCAGTCGGCTGCGAGAGGCCGCTGTAACCGGCGGGGCGCTGGCAGTGGGGCTCGGGTTTCTGGCCGGAGCCTGGATGCTCGGCTTTCATCCCCGCAGTCTGCTGGCCACCGATCAGGAGCGGTTGCTGCTGGTGGTGGTGCCGCTGGCTGTGGCGGTGGAGAGTTGGCTTGCGCGAGTGTCACTGAGCCCTGCCCGGGGAGCGCTCCTCCGCGGCAGTCTGGCGCTGGCGGCCGGTCCGCTTGTGCTGCTGGGGAGTGTCTATCTGACGGGTGGCGCGGGGGGCTGGTCGGGGTGGGAACGCCTCCTCTATCTGCTGGCTCTGGGAATGCTGATCCTCATCCCCTGGCTGTCGCTCATGCGGCTTCAGCAGCTTGGGCCCAGCCCCGCCATCGGCATGGCGCTGGCCGCCACCAGCCTCGCTGCCGGCATCACGACGATGCTCTCGGGCTATGCCTCCGCCGGCCAACTCGCCCTCCCGCTGGCGGCAGCGCTCGTGGCAGCGGCACTGATCATCCAGACTGCAACCAGCCCCGGAATGCCTGGTGCCGTCGGCGTCGGCTGGATCTGCCTCGCCGGAATACTCGTCATCGGGAGATTTTTCGGTTCGCTCACAACGCTGCACGGCCTGCTGCTGGGGGCCACGCCACTGCTTTGCTGGCTGGCCGAATACAGGCCGCTGTCTGCGTGGCATATCTGGCCCCGGCGGCTGCTGCTGGTCGCCCTCATTCTCCTGCCGCTGGGCACGGTTGTGTGGCAGGCTCAAGGAAGCTTTGTGGCGCATTCCGGATCGCCTCTTCCCGGGGCTGGGCCCGCGCCGAGCATGCAAGACTACCTCGATTTCGGACGCTGATCCGCCCTGCCCCGCCATGGCGGAAGCAGCGGCGATCGTGTTCACCTCGGGCCGCCGTGCAGGGCCTTCAGTTCGGGCTACACTATGCCGACTGGTTCCCCCACACACCACCGTGACCGGCTTCATGACAGCCTCATATCGCCAACTCGCCGCAGAACTCTTCGGCACCTTCGCGCTCGTCTTTGCCGGCACCGGCGCGATGGTGATCAACGACCTGACCGCAGGCTCAGTGACGCATGTGGGAGTGGCCCTCACGTTCGGGCTGATCGTGCTGGCAATGATTCAAACGCTGGGGGATGTGTCGGGATGCCATCTCAACCCGGCTGTCACGCTCGGCTTCTGCGCCGCCGGCCGGCTGGAGGGGCGCAGCGTGCTCCCCTACATCAGTAGCCAGTGCGCCGGGGCGCTGCTGGCCAGCCTCACGCTGCGTCTCCTCTTTCCCACCAGCCTCACACTGGGGGCCACCATTCCAGCCGGCAGTCATGGGCAGTCGTTTCTGCTGGAATTCATCCTCACGCTGATCTTGATGGTGGTGATCTTGAGCGTGTCGCATGGATCGAAGGAGAAGGGGGCGGTGGCTGGCATCACGATCGGGGCGATGGTGGGGCTTGAGGCACTCTTCGCCGGCCCGATCAGCGGAGCCTCGATGAATCCAGCCCGCTCGCTCGCCCCGGCGCTGGTCTTGCTGCGGCTGGAGAGCATGTGGATCTATCTGGTGGCCCCGGTGCTCGGGGCGCTTGCCGGCGTTTTTGTCTCCCGCTTGATTCATGGCCCCGACGCTCATTCCCCGGAGAATCATCGATGAAGAAAGTGCTCTTTGTGTGCGTGGAGAATTCCAACCGCAGCCAGATGGCCGAGGCCTTCGCCCGGATGTTCGGCGGCGACAGGATCGAGGCGGCCAGTTCCGGCTCGCGTCCCTCAGGCCGGGTAAACCCCAAGGCGGTGGCGGCGATGCAGGAACTCGGCTACGACCTCACGACGCACGCCTCGAAAGGGCTCGAAGCCTTCAATGGCCAGAAGATCGACGTGGCCGTGACGATGGGCTGCGGCGACGAATGCCCGCTGGTGCTGGCTGAGAAAAGAGTCGACTGGAAGATCCCCGATCCGCGGGAGATGACGCCGGAGCAGTTTCGGGAGGTGCGCGATCTGATCGGCCAGAAGGTAAAGGAACTGCTGTCGACGCTCGAGGAGTAAGTCCGCTTTTTCCAGCTGTCTTTGGGAAAAATCAGCTCTGCCCCTTTTCATGACCATTTGGTCTGCCACAGTATTATGAATTGTCGACCCGAATCGTTTTTCAGGTTCACGCCCTTCACTGCGAGGTGATCGCGATGTGCCGCCACCTGATGAATTCGTTCTTCACGGCCCTGCTGTTTGCCGGAGCCTTGGGCTGCGTGTCGCTGGCGAGCGACACCGCTGCGGAGATCGACAGGCTTGCGATCGAATATCGCTCTCAGATTCGCAGCGGCCATGTGACGCTACAGATCGATGGAGAATCGGATGGACAGCCGTATTCTCGCCGTTGCGAAACTTGGTTTGATGGTCCTCGATTGCGATGCGATTTCACCAGCGGCAAGGGGGATGAAATCCGGGGGGTCCCGCCGGATGGTCAGGTATCGTGCTCGGTGACGCTGACCGGCCAGCAGCTGTTCCGAATTGACAACCGCACCCCGCGGGACGGAGGCGCCTACGTAATTGAGGTTGAGGAGTTCCGCGCCGACGGCAACAAAGCATCGCTTGTGGAATGCCCGATCGACCCTCGGCTCTTGGGGATGGTGCCGCTCGACATCACCACGGCTTCGATGCACTACGCGCTAGGAGATTGTATTGGTGCCGCGAATGCCTCCCAACACGGAGTCGAAGAATCCCCGCAGGGAGTGACCGTCCGGCATGAATCGGACAACACAATCCGAGAGTATGTCGTGATTCCCGGCAAGGGGTATGCCGTCGAGCGCATTGGTTCCCGATTCAAAGAGTCGGTGGGAAACATCTCCGACGAAGCGGTTTCCAAGCTTGCCGCTTTTGGAGAAGGGCCAGTCTGGTTTCCGCGCGAGGTTGCCTACACGCGACATGAAGGCGATATCATCACCTGTTCGGAAAACGTGCGTGTCATTGACGCCCAGTTGAACGTCAGTCTTTCGCCTGAACTGTTTACGTTGGCCGGGATGAACCCACCGGCAGGGCGGACTGTCGTCTCGCTCAGCGGCTCCGACCCAATCGTATCGAAATTGGGTATCTGGGATGGCTCAGTCATCCAGCCAATAGGATATATCTACGCTCCGCTGGCCAGCGCCGAGCGAGACTACCGCCGCATCGCCCTCCTCGTCCTCACAGCCATTGTGACGGTGTGGCTTGCGATCCTTGTCGTCGGCAAGCGTCTGCGGTACTCGGCTCGTTGAATGCCCGCCCCCATCGGCCAGAAGGTGCAGGACCTCTTGGCGACGCTCGAATAGCGGTGGAACTTCTGCTGTGGTCGTCGGCCAGCATCCGCGGGCCCCAGACTCACCCAGCCGAAACTACACTAGAAATAGATACCAGCCCCGGCAGAGAACCCGGTTCATCACTTCCCTTGCGAGAGTCTTCATGCTCACCCCGCACAGTGCTCGAGTGCTCCGTGATCTGGCCGTCTGTTTCCTGCTGGGCGCGGGGGGCTGGATCGGCGCCGCGGGCGCGGCACCGGTCGCCGGCGATGCCGACTTCCCAGCAGAAAATCCCTCCCCCAGGCATGCCGAGAAGGTGGCGCAGGTGAAGGCCGGGCAGTACGACCTCGTGCTGATCGGCGACTCAATCACGCACTCCGTCGGCGAGATGCCCGGCACGATCTACGATCCGCTGCGCGCCGTCTGGGACCGCCACTGGGCTCCGCGAAAAGGGATCAATCTCGGCCACAACGGGTTTCGTACCGAGAACATTCTCTGGAACCTGCTCCATGGCGAACTCGACTTCGCTTCTTCCCCCAAGGTGGCCGTGCTCCTGATCGGCACCAACAACGCCGATGACCGCAACTTTCCCCGCGTGCACACCCCCGCACAGATCCTCGCCGGCACCAGGGCGATCGTCGAACTGATTCGCACCCGCCATCCCACCACCAAGATTCTCATCCTGCGGATCTTCCCCCGTGGCGGCGACGGGGAGCAGGGGTTTGCTGAGCGGGTGTTTCATAGCAGTCCGACCTGCGTGGAAACCTGCCGGCAGGCGGGCGCATTGACAGAGCAACTCGCCGACGGGAAGCAGATTTTCTGGCTCGACGTGGGGGGCGTGTTTCTGCGTCCCGACGGCACCATCGACACCGACCTGATGCCTGACTTGCTCCATCCCAACACGAAGGGAGCCGAGGCGTGGGCGAGTGCCATTGAGCCGACGCTGGCAAAACTGCTGGGTGAAACGCCCGCCCCGTGAGTTGGGCACAAACGAGGATCGGAAACGGTCATCCCTGTCATCCTGCCCGTCCAAGATCGCCAGCGCAGACCACTCGCGACGGCAGAACACTCCCGGGAGGCTTGGCACCGGGGACGGCAGACACGATCAGGCCCCAGATCGGCCCGCCAAAGCGGCCAATTCGTCCATGCTGTCGTTGACCCGATCGGCCTGCAGGTTGAGTTCCTCCGTCATGGCTGCCGAGCGCTCGGCATTGGCGGCGTTGAGTTGCACCTCGTGATCGAGCGCAGCCACGCGGCGATTGACCTGCCCGATCGCCTCCGACTGCTCCTGCGAGGCCCGCATGATCCGCGATACCAGCCCGCCGATTTGGCCGACGCGTTCTGCCACCTTGGCGGCATTGGCCCGGGTTTTATCCGCCAGTCTGGCTCCATCCTGCACCGTGGAGACGATCGCATCGATTTGAAGATCGGTTGCCTTGGCTGCCTCGGCAGCCCGCATCGCCAGACTCCGCACCTCGTTGGCGACAACGGCAAAACCCTCCCCCGCCGTACCCGCCCGGGCGGCCTCCACGGCCGCGTTCAGCGCCAGCAGATTCGTTTGGAAGGCGATCTCGTCGATTGATTTGACGATTTTGGAAGTGTTGGTGCTGACGCGGGAGATTTCTTCCATCGAGGCCGTGAGTGCCCGCATCGATCCGGCCGCCTCCCCCACCGCCTGATTTGCCTCGCGCGACAGATCGTCGACCTCCCGGGCGCTGTGGGCATTTTGCCGTGTCATGGCGGAAATCTCCTCCAGACTCGCCGAGGTCTCCTGCAGCGCGGATGACTGCTCCACCGTGCTGTCGGCCAACGACTTACTCGACACCGCCAACTGGGAAGAGACCGATTCCAGTTGCAGCCCCGCGTCCGCCAGATGGCCAGCCGCCTGAGCCAGCGGTGCAATCACACCGCCAAACATTTTCATCCCCATCCATACCACCCCCAGCATGGCCAGCCCCACCAGCGTGAGAAGCAGGTAAAACAGCACAACGCTGCGCTCGACACACCGCTCTACCTCGGCGGCGGTGCGGCTCGTCATGAGTTCGAAGAAGTCATCGATCGGCTTCATGATCCGGAGTTTTTCCCGGTGGTAATCGGGGCTGTGCAAGAGCGCGCGGGCCATTTCCAGATCGGGGGCGCCCCGGCGTGTGAAGCCCCCCTCCCCGTCACTGAACCTTCCCTGCACGGCATTCATCGCCACGGTTTCCATGCCCACCAACTGATCAGAGTTGGCCTGCGATTCGCGGAGCTTGGCAAATTCCGCCTCCGTGAACCCCTGTGCCAGCATCAGATCGTGAAGCGCTTCGACACTTCCGTCGGGGCGTGGCTTCACGCCATCCACGGCCATGAAATCCCAGTAGATCCGTTCATACTGCTGGGGCCGGGGACGCTTGCCGTTGCGGATGTCGAGGATCGCAAAATACTGCTGCTGGTATTTTTCGTCGCCAGTCACCACATAGGTTCTGGCCAATCGGGTGAGATCGTCAGAACTCTGCCGCAGTTGGTCGGCCAGCAGATAGGACTCATACCGCCGCTGCTGCGACTCGACGATCCGCGTTTGATTGGCCAGCATGATGCCGGTGAGCAGGCCAATGACACAGAGCACCAGCAAAGCGCCGGCAAGGGCCGCGATGGCCGAGCGCCCGAGTTTTCCGTTCAGGTTCATTGACACCTCTCCCGGTCCGGCTTCAACCCAGACCACAATCTGGCTACCGCAGGCCGCCCCGGCCATAAACCGGCATCATGCTCTGGGATCCGGCCGATTGCGAATGCGGCGGAGAAAAACCCCCGCAGCTCCTGTTTTGACCCGTTAACACGCCGCCGGGCGAGGTGCCGTTTTGCTGCAGCCAAGCCGAATCTGCCTTACAATTCCAGCGGGGTGTTCCCTGCCGGCCGATCTTTCCTGCCCATTCTGTGGAGATGTTCTGATGCACGCGCGTCTTTCCTGCCCACTGCTTTTCTCTCTGGTTCTCTGCCTGGTGCCCGCGGCGCATCTGCTGGCCGAAGCGCCCCCCAACACGCTCTCTGCAACCGAGGTGCAGGAAGGCTGGAAACTGCTCTTCGACGGCACGAGCACCGCCGGCTGGAGAAACTTTCAGAAGGAAGGTGTCAGCCCCGGCTGGCAGGTGGTCGATGGGGAACTGCGCCGGGTGGAAAAGGGAGCGGGCGACATCATCACCGCCGAAGAGTTTGGCGCGTTTGAGGTGATCCTCGACTATAAGATCTCTCCCGGCGGCAACAGCGGGCTGATGTTTCATGTCACCGAAGAGAATCCGAAGCCTTGGCACTCGGGGCCGGAGATCCAGATTCAGGACAATCTCGCCGGCCGCGATCCGCAAAAGGCCGGCTGGCTCTACCAGCTCTACAAGCCTGAGGGCGATGCCAGCAAGGAGGCGGATGCCACCAAGCCGGCCGGCGAGTGGAACACGCTCCGCGTGCTGATCACCCCCGCCGCCTGTGAGACCTCCATGAATGGCGTGAAGTATTACTCGTTTGTGAAGGGGAGCCCCGACTGGGACGAGCGCGTCGCCAAGAGCAAGTTTTCGGCCATGCCCGCCTTCGGCAAGGCAACCAAGGGGCACCTCACGCTGCAAGACCACGGCGATCTGGTGTCGTTTCGCAACATCAAGATCCGCCCGCTCGATGCAAAGTAGATCGAGAGCGCAGCCGGGGGCGCTGGAGCGATGACTCAGTAAAGAGATCGGGTGACGGAGGCGGAGGGGTCGGCGAACGCTTGAGGAGCGCAGGGCCGCTGCGGACCAAGCGACGAAACTTTTGCCGTCCCGCAGCCGAAGCGCCACGGAAGTCAAAGTCACTCTAGGTCCGGGGCTGCCCATGCCCCGACGCCTGCCGTTCGCTGCGGCCCTCCAGGGCCTTTCGCTCTCTCGAAAGTCGGCTGCGCTTCGCCTTCCATGGCTCCGCTGGCCGCCTACGCCGGCTCCTGGGGCACGGGCACCCCCTCCCCGAACATCGCGCAGGGATCAGGGATTAGGAGGGGCGACGGAGGCGGAGGGGTCGGCGAACGCTCGAGGAACGCAGGGCCGCTGCGGCCCAAGTGACGAGACTTTTGCCGTCCCGCAGCCGGGGGCGTTCCGGAAGACGTACTCGCTCTAGGTCCGGGGGGGCCCTCCCCGAACATCGATCAGGAAAGACGGAAGGTGAATCTGCTTGAGTAGAGCCAAGAGCCTTACTGCCGGACGAGGGCGTGGAAGGCGGCGAGCAGTTTGGCGGTGACCGGGCCGGGCCGGCCGGTGCCGATCGAGCGGCCATCGATCTCCACCACCGGGATCACCTCGGCGGCGGTGCCGGTGAGGAAGCACTCCTCCGCGGTGTAGAGATCGTGGCGGGTGAGGGTCGCCTCCCGGCAATCAATCCCGGCGGAACGGGCCAGATCCATTACCGCGCCGCGGGTGATCCCCTCAAGAATGCCGGCGTCGGGAGGTGGCGTCAAAAGCAGACCCTTGCGCACCACAAAGATATTGTCGCCGGTGCACTCGGCCACTTCCCCCTTGTGGTTGAGCATGAGGGCCTCGACGCAGCCAGCCTGCAGCCCCTCCAGCTTCGCCATGATGTTGTTGAGGTAATTGAGCGACTTGATCCGGGGGGAGAGGGCGGCTGCCTGGGTGCGCTGCGTGGCCGCGGTGACGATGCGCAGGCCCTTCTCATAATGCTCACGGGGATAGAGGCTGATCGTGTCGGCGATCACGATCACCTGCGGGTTTTTAGTGCGATTCGGATCGAGCCCCAGCGTGCCAGCCCCGCGCGTTACCAGCAGGCGCACATAGCCGTCGGTGAGGCCGTTGGCGGCGAGCGTCTCGTTCACGGCTTGGGCGACCGCCTCTTTGGTCAGCGGGATCTTCAGGCAGATCGCCTGCGCGCTTTCCCAGAGCCTGTCGATGTGGGCGTCGAGCCGGAAGACACGGCCGGAATAGCTGCGCATTCCCTCAAACACGCCGTCGCCATAGAGCAGGCCATGATCGAACACACTCACCCGCGCCTCATCCTCCGGCACAAGCCTGTCGTTCATAAACACGATACGGGCCATGGAAAATCCTTTGATGAAAACTCCGGCAGTCGCAGGGAGCGGACCGGCCGGGCGGGGCTGGGCTGGGCTGATTGTGGGGGCTGTGGTGGGGAGAGCGATCAGAGGGTTTCGACGCGGCCGGCGGCCAGCCGCACGATCCGGTCGGCCCGCTTGGCAATCGCCGCGTCGTGGGTCACCAGCACTATAGAAAGGCCGTCTTTCCGGTTCAACTCGCAGAGCGCATCGAGGATTCCTGTGCCGCTGGCCTCGTCCAGATTGCCGGTCGGCTCGTCGGCCAACAGCAGCCGGGGCTGCGCCACCAGCGCCCGGGCGATCGCCACCCGCTGCATTTCTCCCCCCGAAAGCTGCCGCGGCTTGTGGTGCAGCCGGCCGCCCAAGCCAAACCGCTCCAGCAGATCTGCGGCCCGCTGTTTCGCCTCGCTCCGCACCCGCCACCAGGCCGCCATGCTGTAGCGCACCAGCAGAGGTGCCAGCACATTTTCCAGCGCGTTGAGCTCAGGGAGGAGATGGTAGGCCTGAAAAACCATGCCGATGTCGGTGTTGCGCAGCCTGTCGCGGCGGGCACTGGGAAGATTATCGATGCGTTCACCGGCGAGATGGACTTCACCGGCATCGGGCGCATCGAGCAGCCCCATCAGGTGCAAAAGCGTGCTCTTGCCGGAGCCACTCTGGCCGATGATCGCCACAAAGGCTCCGGGCTCCAGATCGAGATCGATCCCCCGCAGCACATCGAGCTGGGTGTCGCCAGAGCGATAGCTCTTGTGCACTCCGCGCACCTGCACCAGCAGCGGGCTTGAAGGCTCAATCATGCCGCAGCGCCTCCACCGGATGGAGCCGGGCGGCCCGCAGTGCCGGCAGCACGCTGGCCACCACGGCAATCGCCACGGCGCCGGCCATGATCCAGGAAATCGTGTAGGGATCGACGATCGTGGGAATCTTGAAGAAGTAGTAGATCGAGGGATCAAACACCCGCTCTCCCGTCAGCCATTCGACCGCGGCGCGGATGCGGTTGATATTCCAGGTGATCGCCAGCCCCAGCGCCAGCCCGGCACCGGCCCCCACCAGCCCGAGGAACAGACCATAGCCGAGAAAAATGCCCGCCACGCCGGCGGCACTCGCCCCGAGCGATTTGAGAATGCCGATATCGCGAGTCTTCTCCACCACAATCATGAAGAAGATCGCCAGGATCCCGAAGCCGGCGACGGCGATGATCATGAACAGGAGGATGTTGAGCACTGCCATTTCCATGTCGACCGCATTGAGCAGCGGCCCCTGCTTGTCGCGCCAGGTGGAAACGGCATACAGCTCGGCCGGAAACACCTGCCGCAGCCGATCGCGAACCTCTTCGAGATTGGCCCCGGGCTTGAGCCTGATCTGGATTGAGTTGACGCTCGCCACGCCCGTCTGCGGATCGATCATGCCGCGCATCCGCTCCAGGGCCGCGATCGGCACGAAGACGAAGTTGGAGTCGTATTCATTCATTTTGCTCTCGTAAAAATCGACCACCGTAAACGTGTCGGTGCCGACCTTGGGAGGCGTGCCGGCGGTGGGAAACGTGATCTTCACGTCGTCTCCCGGCAGGAAGAGAAACCGGTGCACCCCCTTGGCATCGGGAAAGCTTGCCAGCCCGATGCCAGGCACGATGCCGGTGAACTGCTCGCGGGCAGGATCCATCGTGCGCCCCTGCTCCGGGACCGCCGCTCGAAACGGATCGGCCGGGGGAGCGGGGGCGGCCGGATCGGCGGCCGGATCGGCGGCCGGAGGGGTGGCCGGCGGAGTGGTGGCTGCCAGCACCGCATCGACCTGATGGTCGACAGGGCGAACCGGGCTGGCCGTTTCGGATGGAGCCGCTGCCGGCAGCGCGCCCTGCTCGGTCTCCTGCTGCCGCTCGCGCCAGGCCCGTTCCCGTGCCACCCGCATGCGGCGGTGGGGCCAGCCTGCCCCCTCCAGCGCCGGCCGCGAACTCTCCCCCGCCTCGGCCTGGCTGTCGGTGGTGTCGTAGCCCCCCTCGCGCAAATCAAACGAAAGCTGCTGGCGGTTGGCCGGGTGCTGCAGATAGCGGCCAAAATCGCTCACCTGAGCGTGCGTTGCCTCCTCGATGCCGATCAGCATCACCTGCCTGGTCACATACTGGCCGCGCACCTGGAAATTGAGCATCGCGGGCACGGCCACCGTGGGCGTCATCCCCTCGATCGATTCCCCTGCGGCCCGGCGAATCTCCTCCATGTGCCAGGCCGGATCCTGAAACCCGGAGAGCGAATGGCTCTCGAACACGATGTCGGACAGGATGCCGTGGATGCGCGTCTGCATCTCGTGGGCAAACCCCGCCATCACGGCGTTGACCACGATCATCGTCGCCACGCCGAGCGTCACGCTGATCACGCTGGCCAGCGCGATCCAGCGGGTGCGGAGATAGCGCCAACAGAGAAGGAGTTTGTACATGGGGAAATTGCCAGCGAGGACACCTCATCCGGCGCTGTGTCGCCAGAGGGGAGTGAACGTGGGGCTCAGGCCTCGGCGTGGGGACGGTGGATCGGAAAGAGAATCACATCGCGGATGGACGCGGCGGCGGTGAGAAACATCACCAATCGGTCGATGCCGATCCCCAGCCCGCCGGCGGGGGGCATGCCGTGGCGCAGCGCCCGGATAAAATCGTGGTCCATGCGGGCCATCGAATCGTCGGCCGCCAGACCGGCCAGCTGCGTGCGGAACAGCTTCTCCTGGAGATCCGGGTCGTTGAGCTCGGTATAGGCGTTGGCCAGTTCGATGCCAGCGACATAGAGCTCAAACCGCTCGGCCACATGGGGCTGGCCCGCCTTCCGCTTCGTCAGCGGGCAGACCGCAGCCGGATAGTCGATGACAAACACCGGCCCCGACAGCTTCTCCTCCACCGTCGCCTCAAACAGATCGCTCTTCACCACATCGGGATGGCGGCCGGCGGTCTCGATGCCGCGGGCGGCAGCAGCGGCGACGACACTGGCGGGGTCTGTCGCATCGCAGCCGGTCGCCTCCGCGAGCAGATCGTCGTAGCGGGCGCGGCGGAAGGGGGGCTTGAGCGAAACAGTGTGCCCCATCCAGACAAATTCCTCGGGCGTGCCGGCGGCCTGAGCCGCGGCGAGGAAGATCGCCTCGGTCAGATCCATCATGCTGGAGTAATCGCCATAGGCCTCGTAGGCCTCGAGCATCGTGAACTCAGGATTATGCCGGGGGCTCACGCCCTCGTTGCGGTAGACCCGGCCCAGTTCGAACACGCGTTCCAGGCCCCCGACCAACAGGCGCTTGAGGTGCAGCTCCAGCGCGATGCGCATCACCAGCGGCATGTCGAGGGCGTTGTGGTGGGTTTTGAACGGCCGGGCCGCGGCGCCGCCGGCGCTGTCCTGCAGCGTTGGCCCCTCCACCTCCAGATAGCCCCGGTCGGCCAGCACGCGTCGCACCGCCTCGACGATCCGGCTGCGGGCGATGAACCGCTCGCGCACTCCCTCGCCGTGGATCAGATCGAGGTAGCGCATGCGCTGGCGGAGTTCGGGATCGACCAGACCGTGAAATTTGTCCGGGGGTGTCTCGAGCGACTTGGTGAGGAACGTGAGCTGGGAGGCAAAGATCGTCATCTCGCCGGTTTTGGAATGGCCGAGCCGGCCGTCGATGCCGACCACATCCCCCAGGTCGAGGCAATCGACAATGGGCCAGACTTCCGGCCCCACCTGCTTCTTGCCGAGCATGATCTGAATCCGCCCGCCGCGGTCGGCGAGACTGAGAAAGACGAGACTGCCGGCCGAGCGCAGGAGCATGATCCGCCCCGCCACGCGCACCTGCGGCCCGTCATCGGGGGCGGGCTGGCCCGGAGGGGGCGCGATTGCCTCCCCCTGCTGGCGCACCTCGGCGATCGGCAGCGCGCCATCAAACCGGCTCCCCCAGGGATCGATGCCCATCGCCTGCAGGCGGGCGAGCTTGTCGCGCCGGGCTTTTTCCAGGCCGGCAGAGGTTCCCTTGGGACCGGCCGGATCGGGGGCGCCAGTGGCGGCGGGGGGGGTGGAACCAGCGTTTTGGGAATCAGAGTGTGGGGAGTGTGCCATGCGTGCAGATCGGGGGGGAGTGGGGCTCCGGCAAACCACCGGGAGGGCTGATTGTCAGGTTTTCGGCACAATTGGAGAAGCCCAGTCGGCCACCCTCTTTTCCCGTAGGCCGCTGGCCATTTCCCTGCCCTGCGGCCAGCCGGGCCGATTCACCGGAGATTCGCCATGACCGATCCCGTTCACGACCAGCCAATGCTCTTTTGCGTTGAGCTGCGCAGCAGCCGCTGGGCCGAGCTGGTGGAATGGTATCGCACGGTGCTGGGCCTGCGCGTGCTGCTGCGGGTGATCGATGACGGCTACGCCCTGCTGGAGTCGGGGAACACCCGGCTGGCCATCCTCAGCCGGGAAGCCCCCGGCGACTCCAGCAGCCGCTGGAGCCTCGGATTCGAGGTGGCTGATCTGGAGCCCTACCGAAAACGCCTTGCAGTGGCTGGCGCTGAAATCATCCCGCCGAAAGAACACCACGAGGGGTTCAACGAACTGGTGACGCACGACCCCGACGGCAACCGCCTGCGACTGTTTGCCTGGCCCCGCCAAATTTGATGCCTGGCCCCGCCAAACCTGAAGCCGCCTCAGGGCCCGGGCAACGGACCGGCGGTGGTCAGTCGCACCCGGCAGAGCAGCGAGTCGGCCGTGATGAACAGTGTTTTCCCGTCCTCGCCGAACGCGCAATTGGCTGTTGCCTGACCGGTCAGCAGCGTGCCGAGATGGGTGCCATCGGGGGCAATCACGAGCACCCCGCCCGGCCCGGTGGCAAACAGGTTGCCCGCAGTGTCGACCTTGAGACCATCGGGGGATCCCCGCCGCTGTTTCGCCAGTGACGCCGCATCAAAGAAGGTGCGGCCGGCATCGAGCGTGCCGTCAGGCTTCACGGCAAACACCTTGATCACCGGTTGCTGCGGATCGGACTGCGCTACATAGAGCCGCATCTGGTCGGGTGAGAAGCAGATCCCGTTGGGACGGGTCATGGTGTCGCACAGGAGCGTCACGGCTCCCTCGATCCCGATCCGGTAGACGCCGCAGAAGGCAATCTCGCGGCGCTCGTCCTCGGCTCCCTTGGGCAGGCCGTAGGGAGGATCGGTGAAATAGATGGCGCCGGAACTGTGCACCGCTGCATCGTTGGGGCTGTTGAATCGCTTCCCCTGCCAATTGTCGGCGACGGTGCGCTTGCCACCACCCGGTTCCAACCGGCTCACCCGCCGATCGCCATGTTCGCAGGAGATCAGGTTTCCCTTCCGATCGAGCGTGAGGCCATTGCTGCCCCGCTCCTTGCCATATTCAGCCGGGCCGGTAAAGCCGGAGGGCTCGAGGAACAGGCTCACTCCTTCCCCCGACTTCCAGCGATGCACGCGGTTGTGGGGAATGTCGCTGAAGAGCAGATGCCCCTGTTCCTTCACCCACACCGGCCCCTCGGCCCAGGCATGCCCCATTCCCAACACTTCAATGACAGCCTCCGGTGGCACGAGCGCATCGATCCGTGGATCGAGCCGTTCGATCGAACCAACAGTGGGAGGCAGATCTGGCCCCCGCTCCGCTGCAGACGCGCCGCGCGGAGCGAGGTGGAGCACCAGCCCCACCACAAGTGCCCTTACCGGCAAACAGCCCCGGCGCGGTCCGCCGCTCAATTGTCCCAGCCGCTGTCGGATCTGCTGTATCACGTGCCTGCTCCCTACCTGAAAAGTTTGGCCACAAACTTACTGCCACTCATCGATCAGATTGGCCACCAGCGCCGTCCACCCGGTCTGATGGCTCGCCCCCACGCCGGCGCCATTGTCGCCATGAAAATACTCGTAAAACAGGAGTTCGTCACGCCAACGCGGATCAACACTGAATTTCTGGGCGCCCCCCCACACCGGCCGCATCCCCTGATCGTCGACCAGGAAGATGCTGACCAGGCGCCGGGCAATGTCGCGGGCCATCGCATTGAGTGGAATGGGCTGCTGACCGGAACCCTCAGTGGACACTGTGTAGGAGTTTCCGTAGGCGGTGCCCAGTTTGCGCAGCGATTCAATGATGAGAAAGTTGGTGGGAAACCAGATCGGTCCCCGCCAGTTTGAGTTTCCGCCCTTGAGCTTGCTGGCCGATTCGGCCGGCTCATACGACACCCTGTGGCCTTCGAATTCAAACGGCTGCGCTTCGTGAACTTTCGACAGCGAACGGATGCCATGGGGGGCGAGGAATTCGGAGCTGTCGTGCAGGCATTCCAGCAGCCGCCGCAGTTGGTGTTCGTCGAGAATGGTGAGCAGGTATGTCGTTGTGCCGTCAGGAGCCTTGATCGAGTGGATCACGTCCTCAACGATCGACCGCCGGTTGGTGAGAAACCAGTTGAGATTCCAGCGGAATTCCTCGAATGGCTCGAGCCAAGCCTCCTCCAGCCGCTCCACGGCAAACAGGGGGATCAGGCCGACCAGCGAGCGCACCCTGAACTGCTGATGGCGGCCATCGGGGCGCACCAGCAGATCGTAGAAAAACCCATCCTGCTGGTCGAACAGCGATCGGCCGGTGTTTCCCATGCTCTTCATCGAACTGGCGATGTAGGTGTAGTGCTGCAGAAACTTGGAAGCCAGCCCCTCGTACACCCGATTTTCCCGGGCCAGTTCCAGCGCGATGCGCATCATGTTGAGCGAATACATGCCCATCCAGCCGGTGGCGTCCGACTGCTCCAGCACGATCCCCTCGCCCAGCGGCCGGCTGCGATCAATGGCGCTGATGTTGTCGAGGCCGAGGAACCCGCCCTCAAAGACATTGTTCCCCTCGCGATCGACCTTGTTCACCCAATTGGAGAAATTGATCAGCAACTTGTGGAAGCAGCGCTCCAGCCATTCCCTATCGCCGGACCCGGCCACACCGCTGCGGATCTTCTCCATGGTGTAGACCCGCCAGACCGCCCAGGCGTGGACCGGGGGATTGAGATCGCTGAACTCCCATTCGTAGGCCGGCAGTTGGCCATTGGGATGCTGGAACTGCTCAAACAGGAGAAACCACAGCTGATCCTTGGCAAACTGCGCATCGATCAGCGCGAAGGGCACGCACTGGAAGGCAAGATCCCAGGCCGCAAACCAGGGATACTCCCACTTGTCTGGCATCGTCAGGACGCGCAGCGAATTGAGATGGCCCCAGTGACGGTTGCGGATGGTGCGACGACTGGCGGGGGGCGGATTGGCTGGGTTGTCGCCCTCCAGCCAGCGGGCGACGTCGAAGATGTAGCTCTGCTTCGTCCACAGGAGCCCAGCGAGCGCCCGCCGCTGCACCATCCTCTCATCAGCCGAAGCGGTCGCCGGAGCGATCTGCTCGTAAAACTGGTCGGCCTCCTGCCGGCGCTTCGCGATCACGCCATCAACCCCTTCGATACCGCCGGGATGCGCGGTCGGGCAGAGCCGCAGCCGCAGCGATACCGATTCTCCGGCCGGCACGTTGAAGGAATAATGCAGCGCCGCCTTGGTGCCCCGATGGGCCGGATTGATTCCATCCGCCGCGCCTCCGCATACCGCCCGGTGAAACGCGTCCTTCGTGTGGGGCCTGCCGCCTGCGGAGGCGGGCTCGCCAGCGGCGGTTTCGTTGTCGGTAAAGAGGCTCTGGCGGCTGCCCCCCGCCACGGCCGCCTCGGCATGCAGCCGGCGGGGGCCGAGCCGGTGATGCGCCGGGATGGAGGGATCGATATCGGTTGGGGAGTCATCGGCCACCAAGCCATCGGCCGACGGATCGACCCGGATGATCGGTTCCGGACGACGCTCCCGCCCCCAGGCCCAGGTATTGCGAAACCAGAGCGTCGGCAGGATGTGCAGGGGGGCCGCCTCGGGGCCCCGGTTGGTGGCCGTGATGCGGATGGCGATATCCTCCTCATCGGCCTTGGCATATTCGATGAGGATGTCGAAATACCGGTCGTCGGCGAAAACCCCGGTGTCGATCAGCTCGTATTCCATTCCCTGCCCACTCCGCGCCTGGTTCTCGGCGACGAGTTCGGCGTAGGGAAACGCCCGCTGCGGATAGCGGTAGAGCAGGCTCATGTAGGAATGCGTCGGCGTGTTGTCGACGTGGAAGTAGTAGTCCTTCACGTCCTCGCCATGGTTGCCCTCGAAGGGATTGACGCCAAACAACCGCTCCTTGAGGTGATCGTCGGCGCCATTCCAGAAGGCAGGGGCGAAGCAGAGAATCTGGTAGCGATCGCAGATGCCGGCGATGCCGTCCTCGCCCCAGCGGTAGGCCTTGGCCCGCGCCATGTCGTAGGTGAGATTCGTCCAGGCATTCCCCTCGGCAGAGTAGTCCTCGCGGACGGTTCCCCAGGCCCGATCGGAGAGATAGGGGCCAAAGCGCCGCCAGCCGGTGGTGTCGTCACGCATGGAGGCAATGCGCTGCTGCTCCGGACCAGCGGCGCTACCGCTGCAGTGGGCTGAAGCCGAATGCGAATGGTGGGATGGCTGGCTCATGGCCATGGTCAGACGCCGGAACGTGATTGCGGAACGCCACTGCCCGCGATCCTACCCTGCCGGCAGTCCATCAGCACCAGAACCAAAGGCCCCGGTGAAAAAGAGTGTCGCCACCGCCATGGCGATGCCAAACAGCAGGATCAGCACCAGCGCCACCCCCAGTGCACAGCCCGCCTTGCCGTCGTCGGTTCGCAGAGCCGAAAGATGCTCGGCGCTCAAGCGGCCCGGCGCAGACTCCTCCAGGGAATTGGGGGCCGATTGGCCCCGGTTGATCTGGGCATCGATCGCCAACAGAAAACTGCGTGCATAGCGAAACAGCACCACTGGCAGCGCCACCGCCAGCACAAGGCACACCGTCAGCGCCGTCTCGGGCGACCAGTGGCCCACCAGCGTGAGCAAACAATAGACGGCCCCGGTGGCCAAGGCCGTGGCACCGTAATTGAGATAGATCGATCCGAGATAAAACCCCGGCTCGCGGCGAAAATCGAGGCCGCACTCGCCGCACCGGGGATGCATGGCAAACCAGCCGCAGAACAGCCGTCCCTGCCCGCAGGCAGGACAGCGGAGCCGCAGGGCAGCGAAACGTCCCGGGGAAGGGCGTGGCGGCAGGGGCATTGGGGCCATCCATTGGTTGTGATCGTTGTCACCGACACCACCCCTAGGGTGTGACGGCTGACCAGAAACTACGATGTATAGTAGAGGACGGAGAGGGGAATGCTCCGGGGAATCCTGCTGAGGCAGGAAACGCAAGATGCCTACCGGCAGGACAGGCTCATGAGCGAAAACGAAGAATTTGTGCGGGAGTTTCTCGTCGAATCGGCAGAGAACCTCGACCAATTGGATCGGGATCTGGTCGCATTGGAGGAGAATCCGCACGATTCCAAACGTCTGGCGAGCATTTTTCGCGCCGTCCACACGATCAAGGGCACCAGCGGCTTCTTCGGCTTTGCCAAACTGGGGGCGATCACCCACAGCGGCGAACATCTCCTCGGCCAACTCCGCGATGGCAAGATCGATCTCGACGATCAGGTGACCGGAGCCCTGCTCACACTCGTCGATGCCGTGCGCTCCATCCTCGACCAGATTGAGCAGACCGGCAACGAGGGAGAGAACGATTTCAACGATCTCTCGCAGACGCTCAGCCGGGTGGCGGAGGAGGCGGCGATCCACCGCTCCAAGGCTGGCGATGTCGTCATCACCCGGCTCACGCCCCCAGCCCCACAACCCGTAGCTCCCCCTGTGCCAGCGGCGGTGGCAGTCAGCGCCGCCGAGACCGACTCCCCGGCGCAGAGCGTGGAAGCGGCCGACAGCGAGCCGGTCGTGCCAGAGCCGGCCTCCTTCCCCCCGATCCCTGCACAAGCGCCCCCTGCAGCCGTGATCCCTGCAGCAGCGCCTGTAGAGGCGCCCGCGGCTGAGAGGGCCCCCCCCGCGCCTCCCGCTGCGGCGGCGCGCTTGGCCCCGATTGCGGAGCAGTCGATCCGGGTCGATGTGGGACTCCTCGGGTCGCTTGTCGATTTGGTGGGAGAACTGGTGCTGGCCCGCAATCAGCTCCAGTCAACCGTGAACCGCTCATCGGCGACAGATGGCCAACCGGAACTGCTCAAGGTGGTCCATCGGATCGATACGGTGACCGCCGCGCTGCAGGCCACGGCGATGAAGACGCGGATGCAGTCGATCGATCAGGTGTTCAGCAAGTTTCCGCGGATCGTGCGCGATCTGGCCGTGACCTGCCGGAAAGAGGTGCAGTTGGTGATCGATGGGGCCGACACGGAACTCGATCGGTCGCTGATCGAAACCATCCGCGATCCGCTCACCCATCTGCTGCGCAACGCCGTCGATCACGGCATCGAAACGCCCGCCGCCAGAATCGCCAAGGGGAAGCCGGCCGCCGGACGGCTGCAGCTGCGGGCCTTCCATGAGAGCGGCCAGGTGACAGTTGAGATCCAGGACGACGGCGGGGGCATTCCGGTGGAGGCAGTGCGCCGCAAGGCGGTCGCCCGGGGGCTTGTCAGCGAAGAGGAAGCGGCGCTGATGCCAAACGACCGGGTGCTGCAGTTCATCTTCGAACCGGGATTCTCCACCGCAGCGCAGGTGACGGATGTGTCGGGCCGTGGCGTCGGCATGGATGTTGTCAAAACCAACATCGAGTCGATCGGCGGCACCGTCGATATCGCCAGCCAGCCCGACATCGGCACGACCGTGAGGGTGCGCATCCCCCTCACGTTGGCGATCATCCCGGCGCTGATTATCTCCAGCACAAAGCAGCGGTTTGCGATCCCGCAGGCCTACGTGCGGGAGCTGATCTCCCTGCACACTGGCCGGACGCCGGCGGTTGTGGAAGGGCTCGATGGGGGGCCGGTGATGCGGCTCCGCGGACGGCTTTTGCCCCTGGTCTATCTCGACGCCACGCTCGGCCTGGCATCCGACACGGCCGCCGGTGGCACGGTGGTGGTGCTGAGCATCGATGACTACGAGTTTGGGCTGGTCGTCGACAGTGTCGCCGTCAGCGAAGAGATCGTCGTCAAGCCGATCGCCGGGGTGCTGGTGTCGCTGGGGCTCTATGCGGGTGCGACGGTGCGTGGAGATGGCGCCGTGGTGCTGATCCTCGATCCGCGTGGGATCGCCCAGGCCGCCAAGCTCTCGCCGCGCTCCTTCGCCGCCCAGCCTGCGGGCGATCAGACTGCCTCCGCGCTCGCCCTGCCCCGCTATCTGCTCTGCGAAACCGCCGCGGGGCGCGTGGTGGCGTTGCCCTTGGAGGATGTGTCGCGACTGGAATCGTTCGGCCGCGACCGCATCCAACAGGCGGCCGGGCGCACGGTGGTCAACCGCGAGGGGCGGCTGACACCCATCGCCGATGTGGAGGACGTGCTGCTTGGCCGGTCTGCCCCAATTCATGCGCCCCAGTTCACCGCCGTGATCCTCGCCGATTCGATCGGCGAGATGGGGCTGCGGGTGAAGCGAATTCTGGAAGTGGTGGAACCGGAGATCCCGCTCAACCTCGCCCTGCGCACGCAGGGGGTGCTCGGCACGATCGCCGTTGGCGGGCAGGCGACCGAGGTGGTCGATGTGCGCTCTGCCCTCGCCCCCTTCCTTGTCGATCTCCCGCCGCAGGTGCCGGCATGAGCGCCACAGCTGCCCCGATTCCGACCGCATCCACACCCCCACAGGCGGCGGCAATTCAAAGCGTCCCTCCGCAGCGGTTCTGCACATTCCTGTTGGCGGGCCGCACGTTCGCCATTGATGCGGGGATCGTCTCGGAGGTGCTCCGCAGCCAGCCGCTGACGCCGGTCCCGCGCGCCCCCGGCCCGATCCGTGGCCTCCTCAATCTGCGTGGCCGGATCGTGCCGGCCATCGACATGCGGCTGCGACTCGGCTTCCCCGAGGCTCCTTCCCCAATCTCTCCCACCAACATCGTGCTGGTGGTGGGGGGGGAGTTTTTCAGCCTGCTGGTCGATGCGCTGGTCGATGTGATCGATATTCCGCTCGCGTCAATCGAGCCACCGGTGGCCGGGGCGGAGCAGGCTGGCCTCGATTGTCTGGAGGGCGTCCATGCGGCTGGCGACGGCCTCGTGCATCTGCTGCGTGCCGAAGCAATCATTGGTGGCCTGACGGCACCCGATCTCGAAAGGAAAAAACGATGAACAGTGGGCATGGCATGGTGGCAGGCGGGGCGGGAGCCTTGAAGCGCACATGGTGGGGAGAGCTTTTCCAGTTTCTGGCCAATCCGCTGCTGTTGGCACTGCTGCTGGTGTCGCTGGTGCCGCTGGCCTTCATGGGCTATGCCACCTACCGCATGGCATCGGGGTCGCTCGACTCTCAGGCCCAGACGCAGGTCGATATCGTCCGCACGATCACCGCCAAGCAGGTGGAGCGCTACTTCTCCACGCTCGAAGACCAGCTCCGCGTTGTGGCTGAGGATCCAACCACACTCACCGCCCTGCAGCAACTGCGGAGCGGTTTCACAACAGCGCTGGGGGAAAACGGCGTGAGCGAGGAGGCCCTGCAGCAGGCACGACGCGAACTGGCTACGTTCTACAGCAGTGATTTCGCTGGTGAGTTTCGCCGCCGCAACGGGCAGGATGTGACTGCCGGCGCCATGGCCGATTCGCTGGGCGATGCGGCTGCCTATCTGCAGCATCTCTACATCCGCTCCAACGAACAGCCGCTGGGCACCAAAGACCTGCTCGACACCGCCGGCGACCCCTCGAGCTATTCGAAGGCTCATGCCCTCTACCATCCCGTGCTGCGGAATTCCCTGAAGAAGCTGGGGCTGTATGACATCCTCCTCGTCGATGCCCAAAGCGGCAACGTGATCTATTCGGTGAGCAAGGAGATCGATTTTGCCACCTCGCTGCGCGAGGGGGCCTTTGCCGACACCAATCTCGGCAAGGTCTTTCGGCAGGCGGCTTCCTGCAGCCGTCGCGACGCCGTCTTCTTTGCCGCCTTCGGTCCCTACCTCCCCTCGTTCAACTCGGCCACCGGATTCATCGCAGCGCCGGTCCTCGACGGGCGAAAGGTGGCTGGAGTGCTGGTGTTTCAGTTGCCGCTCGACCGGATCAATGCGGTGGTGGGGGAAACGCTCGGCATGGGAAAAACAGGCGAAACCTATGCCATCGGCCCCGACAAGCTGTTCCGCACCGACTCCCGGTTTCTGGAAGACCTCGGCGTGAAGAGCACGATCTGCAATCCGGATTTCAAGGTCGATACCGATCCGGTGCGACAGGTGTTCGACCAGAATGCCTCCGGCGGCGGTCGCACCCGCGACTACCGCGGCATGCCGGTGCTCGCCTCCTGGGGGCCGGCGGTGGTGCATCGGGGCGACGGCATGGGGAATGACGATGTGAAGTGGGCGATCATCTCGGAGATCGATCTGGCAGAGGTGGGGGCGCCGGTCGAGCGACTGAAGAGTTTTGCCCGCTGGATCTTCGGGCTCACGACGCTCGGCGTGCTGCTGCTCTCAACGCGGATCGCGCAAAACTTCCGCCGCTCAGCCCAGCGGCAGGCGGCGCTGGTGGAGGGGATCAAGGACAACACCCACACGCTCGCCAGCGCCTCGGAGGAACTCACCAGCGTGAGCCAGCAGATGAGCGCCGCCGCCGAAGAGACCACCGCCCAGGCAAACCTGGTCTCTGCCGCCGCCGAACAGGTCAGCGGCAACACCAAGACGGTGTCATCCTCTGTTGAGCATCTCGTCGGCAGCATCTTTGAGATTGCCCGCAGCGCTCAGGATGCTGCGGGCGTCGCCCGGCAGTCGGTCGACATGGCGCGGGCCACTTCCCACACCATGGACAAACTCGGCAACAGTTCGGCCGAGATCGGGCAGGTGGTGAAGGTGATCACATCGATCGCCGAGCAGACGAACCTGCTGGCGCTCAATGCCACCATCGAGGCGGCGCGAGCGGGGGAGGCGGGCAAGGGCTTTGCCGTGGTGGCCAATGAGGTGAAGGATCTGGCGCGGGAGACGGCCCGGGCCACCGACGATATCGGCGCCAAGATCGAGGCGATGCAGGCCGACACCTCCCGGGCCGTGACGGCCATCGCCGAGATTGTGGGGGTGATTGAGAAGATCGACGCCCTGCAGACGAAGATCGCCACAGCGGTGGAGCAGCAGTCGGTCACCACCAGCGAAATCAGCCGCAACATCGGCGAGGCCACCGCGGGATCGACCGAGATCGCCCACAATATCGGGCAGGTGGCGCAGGCGGCGCAGAGCACGGCCGAAGGCGCCTGCAATGCGCAGGTCTCCTCGCAGGAACTGGCGCGGATGGCGCAAAATCTGCAGCGGCTGGTGGAGGAGTACAGGGCATAAGCGAACGCCTTCCCCGGCGAACGTCACCGCTGAAGTTTTCCGGCAGCCGGCTGGTATGTTTTCAAATTCCATCCTCCCCACCTGCGTTCTGCTGAGAGCCTGCGGAATCCCCCCACTGCCCGCCCACGACGGAGCCGGATCGCGTGAATGCCCTCGTCGTCGACGATTCCAAGCCGGTGCGCAGCATTCTGGTGCGATTCCTGACCGACCTCGGATTCAAGTGCCACGAGGCGGCCGATGGGCAGGAGGCGCTCGACCAACTGCCGCGCATCCCCCGGCCCGATCTGGTAACGATCAACCTGCAGATGCCGGTGCTGGACGGCTGGGAACTGATCCGCCGGCTGCGGCGCGATCCGATCCACCGGGAAACGCATCTGCTGGTGGTTTCTTCGGAACAGGATCGCAGCCGGATCGACGAGGCCCTGCAGGCGGGGGCGGGCGGCTTCCTGGCCAAGCCCTTCACCGCCGCGGCGATCGCAGAAAAGCTGATGCAGATGGGGGTCTGCCGGGCGGAAGCGGTGGCGGCCAAAACACCGCAGAAATCACCGATTCGCGTCTTGATCGTCGACGATTCCGCCGTGATCAGAAGCGTGGTGGCTGCCACGCTCTCGGCCGATCCGGAACTGCGCGTCATCGGCACCGCGGCCGACGGCCAGATCGGGCTGGCACGCATTCGCGAATCGCCCCCCGATGTGGTGCTGCTCGATGTCGAGATGCCGGTGATGGATGGGCTATCAATGCTGCGGGAACTGCGTCGCGTGCAACCGCGCCTGCCGGTGATCATGTTTTCCACGCTCACCGAGCGGGGAGCCCGGGCGGCGGTCGAGGCCCTCGTGGCCGGCGCCAACGACTACGTCGCCAAGCCCAAGGGCACCAATCCTGAAGAGGTGGCGGAACGCATCCGGGCCGAATTGATCCCGAAGATCAAGCAGTTTGCCCCCCGCCAAGCCACCCCAGGAGCAACTCCGGCGACCGCCGTTCCAGCCCGCCTGCCCCGAACGCCGCGCAGCGATCAGGTGGCCGCGGTGGTGGTGGCGGTGTCGACGGGAGGGCCAGTGGCACTCGCTGAATTCCTCCCTGCGTTTGTCGGTCGGCAGCCCGCTCCTGTGCTGATTGTTCAACACATGCCGGCGCAGTTCACCGCCCATCTGGCCGAGAGCCTCGGCAGAACCTGCGGCGTGCCGGTGTGTGAGGCCCGGCATGGGCAGATTGTGGCTGCCGGGGACGTGCTCCTTGCGCCGGGGGGCGTCCATATGCAGGTCGTGCGCACTGCCGCAGGAGTGGCCATAGCGCTGACCAACGAGCCGCCCGAGCACTCCTGCCGACCGGCGGCAGATGTGTTGTTTCGCTCTGCGGCGAAAGTGTGGGGGGCGGGCACGCTCGGAGTGGTGCTCACCGGAATGGGCCGCGATGGGCTGACCGGCTCAGAGGCGATCGTCGCCGCCGGCGGCACCGTGGTGGCCCAGGACGAACTCACCAGCGTCGTGTGGGGCATGCCGGGGCATGTGGCACGGGCTGGTTTGGCAGAGGCGGTGCTGCCGCTGAAACAGCTCGGCGTCGAAGTGGGCTTGCGCCTCAAGCGGCGCGGCGGCTGAGCTCGCGGGGAGCAGCGGTATGAATGTGAGTCCTCAGCAGTTCAGCTTCCTCTGTGATTTCCTCAAGCGGCGCACCGGCGTGATGCTCGATCAGACCAAGGCTTATCTGATTGAGGCCCGGCTGCTCCCGGTGATGCGGCAACGCAATCTCGCCGATCTCGCCACCCTCGCCGACAGGCTGCGCACCGGCCGCGATACCGTTCTCGAGCAGGATGTGCTCAATGCGATGATGACGCATGAGACCTCTTTTTTTCGCGACAAATCCCCGTTTGAAACGCTCAAGCTCCTGATCCCCACGCTGGTGAAGCAGCGGGCTGTTGCGCGGCATCTGGTGATCTGGTCGGCGGCGAGTTCCTCGGGGCAGGAGGTCTACAGCCTGGCGATGCTGCTGCAGGAGCACTTCCGCGACCTGCTGGCGGGCTGGAAGATCAGGCTGATCGCCACCGATTTCTCAGAACCGGTGCTGGCCCGGGCCCGCGCAGGAGTTTATAGCGAACTGGAAATCAGCCGGGGACTGTCGCCAGAACTGCGGGCCAAGTATTTCACCCCCCTGCAGGGACGCTGGAGCATCGTGCAGGACTGCCGCCGCGGGGTGGAATTTCGCCAGATCAACCTGACCGGAGCCTGGCCGGCGATGCCCCCCTGCGACATCGTTTTTCTGCGCAACGTGATGATCTATTTTGATGTGCCCACGCGAGCCGCGATCCTCGCCAAGATGCATGCTTTGGTCCGCTCCGACGGCGCCCTGTTTCTCGGGGGGGCTGAGACGATGCTCGGCGTCACCGACACCTGGCAGCGGGTGGAGGGCTCCGGGTGCAGCTACTACCGGCCCAAGCCCATGCCGAAGAGGTAGGACGCAACGCCCTCCCAAAATCGGGAGACAGAGGCGGAGGGGTCGGCGAACGCTTGAGGAGCGCATGCGACGAAACTTTTGCCGTCCCGCAGCCGATGCGCTAAGGAAGGGGTTGTGTTTTGCGGAGGGCAGCAGAGCTTGCACGTCACACAGGTCGGGAGTGCCCACGCCCCATCGCCGGACGTTCGCTGCGGCCCTCCGGGCCTTTCGCTCACTCGAAAGTCGGCTGCGCTTCGCCATCCATGGCTCCGCTGGCCGCCTACGCCGGCTCCTGGGGCATGGGCACCCCCTTCCAAAATCGGGTGACGGAGGCGGAGGGGTCGGCGAACGCTTGAGGAGCGCATGCGACGAAACTTTTGCCGTCCCGCAGCCGATGCGCTACGGAGGTCAGCGATACCTACCCGTGCCACTCCACGCCCAGAATCGACACATCGTCGAGCGGGCCCTTGGGCTGGCACCAGTCCTGCACGGTCTGCAGCAGATCGGCGACATTGTCGTCGACCGATTTGGCCCGGCGGCCGCCGACAAATTCCAGCATACGGTCATTGCCGAGCTGGTCGAGCGCCTCGCTCATCGCTTCGGGCACGCCATCGGAGTAAAGATAGAGGCGATCGCCCGGCTGCAGCTGGAGAGAATGCTCGTCAAACGTGATGTCGGGCACGAACCCGATCGGAAAGCCCTCCACCTCGATCAGCTTGAGCTCCCCATCCTTCGGCACATGGAGCAGCGGAGGATGGCCGCCCGAAACAAACCGCACCCTGCCGGTGGGCGTGTGCAGGACGGCATAGACCATCGTGAAATAGAGCCCGGCCTGATTGTCGGCCTGGAAGAGATTGTTGAGCTGTGTGGCCACCTCGGCCGGCGGCACCACCACCGGGCCGGCGCCATCCTTCCCCGGCCGGACCAGGATCGAGGTGTCTGACACCTTCGGGTTGAGGAAGGCCCCGACCGTCACGGCCAAAAGCGAGGAGGGCACGCCATGGCCGCTGACATCGACAACAAACAGACCAATATGCTCGTCGTCGAGCGGAAAGAAATTGAGAAAGTCGCCGGCGAGTTCCTGGCAGGGAACATACCGCCAAGCGACCGTTGAGCCAGGAACCGTGATCGCCGAGGCAGGCAGCAGCGACTGCTGCACCTTGGCCGCCGCGTGGAGATCGCGCACCATCCGTTTGTTGCTGCGCTCGATCTGCTCGTTCATCCGGGTCAGTTCGGCGTTGGACTTCTGCAGGTTGTCCTTGGCGACGGAGAGCGACTGATTGGTCGTGATCAATTCCTGATTCTTGGTCACGGCGTTTTCGAAGATCGACACCAGCAGATTGAGTGTCTGCTGCTTGCCCGCCTTCACGCGGAATTTCTGGCCGGCAACCGTCACCTCCATGTCGCCTCCCACCACCTCGGCCTCCTCAGAGAGCGGCGAGGCGAGCAGGGAATCCATTCTGCCGAGCAGGTAATCGGGCTCGTAGGGCTTGGTGACGTAGTTGTCGGCCCCCGCCTCGAGGCCGCGGATGATGTCGACCGGATCGGAGAGGGACGACAGCAGGATGAGGGGAATCGTGCGCAGGCCGGGGTCAGACTTGACCGCCTTGCAGAATTCGTAGCCGTTCATCTCCGGCATTTCGATGTCGGAAATGATGATTTCGGGACGCCGCTGCCCGACCATCTCCAGCGCCTTGGCGCCGTCGATCGCCCAGCGAACGGAATGCCCCGCATCCTGCAGACGCTTCTCCAGCATCTTGGCCTGGATCCGGCTGTCCTCGGCAATCAACACATCGACACAGCGGCGCGGAGGGGCAGCGGAGGAACCGGCGGCGGGCGAGGCGTCCATCGAGGAGATCCCAAGCGGAGAGAAGAAGGAGAGAACACCGGCCACCAGAAAACCAAGGCAATCAACGGGTGCCATGAGCCAGGCGACATCGGCCAGCCGGACACTGCCCCCGACCCACCGACCGACTCAAGCCCACCCGCTCAAGCCCACCGACCCAAGCGCCATCACGGAGCCGATGCCCGGGCCTGCCGCGGCAGCAGCAGGCCGGAATCGTGAGCGGCTCACCTGAAAACGCCTGAGCACGACGCCATTCAAAACTTGGAGAGCGCCTCGGCCTCGTCCTTGTGGATCGCGAAGAGCTTGTTGAGGTTGGTGAGCTTGAAGACCTCATAGATCTGCGGATGGATATTGCACATCTTGAGCTTCCCCTTGAGCGTTCCCATCTTGCGGTGGATCTGGCCGAGCAGCCCGAGGACGGCGCTCGACATGAATTCCACGTTGCCGAAGTGGAGAAGCAGATCGAGCCCCTGGCGATCGTTGATCAGGCGGAGAAGCTCCACCCGCAATTCATCGAGCGCCGTCTCGTCGAGGATTTTCTTATCCTTGAACTTGGCGATCTCGGTGGTGCCTTGCTTCGACACGTCAATCCGGCGATAGGGCTCGATGGCCATGGTGGTCCTTTTCTACCTCGAAATGCTCTGGCTGATGGGATGACCGGGTAATCCGCCAGACTCGCCCACAGTGAGCGGGGGCAAGTCAGCGGTGAGGGCTCAGTATACCCACTCCAATTTCAGAAGTCCCGCCGCCAGCATGCCGGCGGGATTGGCCGGTCATCCACTGCCCTCCCAGCGATGCTACGGCGCCCGCCAGAGCGTCAGCAGCCTCCGCACCAAACCCCCCTTGGGAACTAGCCGGCGAGCCGTCAGCGGCCGTTGAAAGAGGCCGAAAATTGCATGGCAACCAATTCGGATGTAGGGTTCTGTAGGGATCGGCTCGAGTTTGCCGCCCTGCCCGCCTCCGGGTTCGCCCGCTCCTTCTGCCAAGAGACTCCAGCGAAATCTGATGAACACCTCCTCGACCCCACAACGCATCAGTTTTGGATTTCTGGCGATCATCCTCCTCTCCCTCCTCTTGGGCCTGTGGGCGATCTGGCAGATCGTCAACATCAACCGCAATGTGGTTCAGTTGGCGACCAACTCGATCCCCTCGGTCGTCACACTCAACAAGGTCATCCAGGCCAATTCAGCCGCCGACAGATCGATGCGCGGACTGCTGGCCGGGTTGATCGAAGGGAAGCTGGCCTCGGCAGAAGCGACCGCCAGCGACGCCAGTTTCAAGGCGGCCAGAGCCAAGGGGGACAAGGAATGCGAGGAGTATGAAAAGCTGCTCTCCGATCCTGAAGACGCCCGGTTGTTTGGCATTGCCAGAACCGCCCGGCAAACCTATTTCGCGGCGGTCGACAAGGCACTCGGCCTGGCTCGCGATCAGAAGCCTGCGGAGGCAAAGGCCTGCCTGCAGGGTGAGGTGGAGCCACTGGTAGACCCCACCGTCGATGGTTTCAATAAGGACATCGACTACAACATCGAACTCTCCACGAAGGAGACGGCGACGGCCGGCAGCAAGGTTTTCTGGTCGCTCTGGTCGATCATTCCGGGCCTGGTGCTGGCCACGGGCCTCGGCCTCTTCATCCGCTGGAGCACCGTCTCCGCAACGCAGACTGCGCTTGAATCAATCAACGCGGCGATTCAGGCCGGGATCGACAAAACCAACAACGCCCTTGCGGCGATCTCCGATTCGCTCCAGCAGGGAGCCGATCAAACCGCCTCCAGCGCCGGGCAGCTCTCATCCGCCAGCCGATCGCTGGCCGCCGGCACGAGCGAACAGGGGGCCTCGGTCACCGAAACGAGCGCCTCGCTGGAGGAGATTTCGGCGATGATCCGGGCCACCGCCGAGAATGCCTCCAAGGCGACAGAATTTGCTGGGCAGGCCCGCAATGCGGCCCAGCTCGGCAAGCAGACGATGTCGGAGATGACGCTGGCGATGAAGTCGATCGAGGTGTCGAGCCTCGATATCGCCAAGATCGTCAAGAACATCGACGAGATCGCCTTCCAGACCAACATTCTCGCCCTCAACGCCGCGGTTGAGGCGGCCCGGGCGGGCGAGGCCGGAGCGGGCTTTGCCGTGGTGGCCGACGAGGTTCGCTCCCTGGCACAGCGCAGTGCCGCCGCCGCCAAGGAAACGGCCGACAAGATCGAAGCGGCCATCACCAACGCGCAGCGTGGCAGCAAGAGCTGCAGCAACGTGGGGGAATCGCTCGAGGAGATCGTGGGGAAGGTGGCGGCGGCCGACGTGCTTGTCGCCGAAATTGCCTCCGCCGCCAAGGAGCAGGCCCAAGGGATCAAGCAGGTGGGCGTGGCGATGACACAGATGGACAAGGTCACGCAGGGGAATGCCTCCAGCGCCGAACAAACCTCCAGCGCCGCCGAACAGCTCAATGGCCAGGCCCGGATGCTGCAAGACAACGTCGAGCAGTTGCGGGCGCTGATCGCCGGCACCTCCCGCTCTGGTGGCGAGGCACAGGCTCCGCCACGGAGCAACGGGTCCCACAGCCAGTCCTACCCAGCCCCCCGGCAGCCAGCGGCCAGACCTCAGGCCCCCCGCTACGACGTCTCCTCCCGCCAAGCGGCCGAACCGCGCCGGCCGGGGCCGCAGATCGTGATGCCCGACGACCGGCTGCCGCAAGGCGACCGCGACGACAGCAACTT
>CAISJI010000075.1 GCA_903885565.1 uncultured Planctomycetaceae bacterium | reverse complement strand
GTGGAGCACGATCACCAGCCACTCCACGGCGCCGCCTGCCACGGTTGCTTGCTTGTGGCCGAAACCTCCTGCGAACAGCACAACGACTATCTCGACCGGGCCCTTGTCGTGCCCACCGTGGAGGGGCTTGGAATCGAGTTCTTCCGAGGGGTGGTCTGATGGCACATCCGGGATCGCCTGCCCGTCTGGACCCCCTGCTGCGGCTCCCGCTCGGTGCCCTGAAATCGCTCGCCTCATCCCTCGCCGACGGGCTCCTTGCGGAGTCGATCACGCTCCCTGGCGTGGAGCAGGCAGCGGGCACAGACGCCCCGGCTGTGACCCGTGTGCTCCGCGAACTCGCCGCCGATGGCTTCACGCCACAACAGATGGCCACCGTGGTCGCAGGCATAGCCTCCGCGATAGAACAAACGCCCAAGCCAACGAGTCTCTTCGATCTGGTTCTTTCTGGGCCTGACCTGCCAGGTGTTCCCACAGGCGATACCGCTGCGGTGATGCGAACGCTCGTAACCCGGGCCAACAAGAACGTGATCCTTGTTGGCTACGCCGTCTACGACGGAAAAAAGCTTTTCGAACCGCTGGCACGACGCATGCAGGAAATACCAGGGCTCGGGGTGACGTTTTGTCTTGATATTCAGCGAGCGTATACAGACCCGACCCCCTCAGCCGAGCTTGTCGCTCGGTTCGCCCGTGATTTTCGCAGCCGGCACTGGCCTTGGCCGATGCTGCCCGATCTCTACTACGATCCCCGCTCGCTTGAGACGGGCGAGGCTCGGGCGAGCCTCCATGCCAAATGCGTGATTGTCGATCGGGAACGAGCCCTGATCACGAGCGCCAACTTCACCGACGCGGCGCAGCGGAGAAATGTTGAGGCGGGGGTGGAAATCCGGCACCGCCCTACGGCCGAGCGCCTTGCCGATTACTTCCAAGGATTGTGCGCGACCGGGCACTTCCAGAGGTGCCCCCTGGAGTAAATCCCAGCAGGTCACAGCGAAAGGCCAACACGGAGCAGCGTGCTCGAGGAAATGCTGAAGCCATGCGAGGTTTTCCCATCGACAGAACTGCTTTTTGTCTATCGCTGGAAATGACCCTCCCTTGCTTGCCACCCACTCTTTACAGGCCCATTCCATGACTAGCCGCGAGGAAAGCAAGCGACAGAAGAAGCGTCGCAGAGAGGCCAAGAAAAACGCCTTACGCGTCAAAGAATTTCAGCGGCGCCTGTCGGCAAAAAAAAGGCTCTCGCCGTACCCTCGCTTCGAATATGACACACTCGGTGGCGACCCTGAGTTCGTGTCGATCGTGCAAAAGCTCATTGCTGTTTTTGACTTCGCAGACTCATCCATCTGCCCACCTCACATTCAGCGGCTATATCGACTACAGAAGTCGCTTGGCTACCGCCGCCTCAGTAATCTGTTCTCCGATATCGCGGGGGATGGTTGTGCAGATCCAATCGCTGCGCAGGTGCGAGCCGCAGAAATGGAGTTTCCTCTCATCACCTTTCTTGGGCAGTGGTTATTCGACCGACTACCAGAGCCCTGTCGGCAATATCCGCTTCCTTTTCACTACTTTGACATCCGGCCTTTCGATGATTTCGTCGGCATCACATTTGAGTTCCTGCCGACACAGAAGACTGATTCGGGAACGATCTACTACTCGCCGCTGAAGCCCCGCGTACGTTTTGGTGGTGCTGAGTGGACGGTGGCGTTTTCTAGGCATGCGATCGAACGTGCATGTGAACGCTTCACGCCGGTTTCTCCGATCAATTACCTTTTCTTTCAGATGAACTACATGTACTTCCGTTTCTGTAGGCATTTCGAACCCATCGAATTCGACGACGGCCAGCCGGCCATACGCCTTTATGGCCAGTGCGACGATATCCCCGGCCGGGAGACGCAGCTGTATCGCAACGACATCCTCGGTGAGTCCTACAAAGCGGGCCAGGGCAAAGTCCATTATGTCCTTGGATACTGTCCGATCGCTTTCAAGGGGGGCAAGGCGGTTGCTACGACTTTTCTTTATCCTGGCTACAGCGGCACGCCGGAAGATGTGCTCGTTAGACGTGCCCGCGTTTCGTCTGCGGAGCGGGAAAAGCTCGTGCAAGCAGCAAACAACAACAACCTGCATCGAGTCCTGTCGCTTGGGAACACTGATGTAATCAAGTGGTACCACGACAACGGTGTGCCGCAGGTGGTTCAACTGCCCCGAGGGGTGCTCCAGGTCGATTAAGTCAATTCTGCCTCTGCCGAACGAAAGAACAGTCTTGATGCGAGCGAATCTTCCGCGCCGTGGCTTCTCCGTAAACGTGTTCCTGCCCTCCGGCGATCCCGAGGGACTGAAAGTCGTTGAGAAATCAAACTGGACAGGCCGCGGACTCGTGATTCCCCGTCCGATGTTTGCCGAGAGCCGGACGCGGTCGGAACTGGACCGCACCGGCGTATACCTGCTCATTGGGCCGAGCGAAACGTCTTCACTTCCTGCCCTATACGTTGGCGAGGGAGACCCCGTGAAGCCCCGTCTCGACCAACATGCCCGCACTAAGGATTTCTGGACTCACGCGGTCGTCTTCACGAGCAAAGACTCGAACCTCAACAAAGCCCACGTCCAGCGGCTGGAAGCCCGCCTGGTCGATCTGGCCGGTTGCGCAAAGCGGTGTAATCTCCAGAATGGTAACTGCCCTGCCGCTCCGTCGCTCTCTGAGTCGGAGGAGGCCTTTGCCGAAGGGTTTCTTGACGACGTGCTCCTCTGCCTACCAATCATCGGTTACAGCCTGTTCGAGGATTCAGCCACTGTTGCTGCCAGCGCCGGTCCCGCTGGCTCTATCACGCTCCATTTGAAAGCGAAAGGCATTTCCGCAACCGGCGTCGACACGCCCGCGGGCTTTGTGGTTCACAAGGGATCACGGGCCGTTTGCGACGAGAAGGTCGTGCCCTCGATGGTGGAATACATCCCGCACGTAAAGAATCGCCGCGATGATCTCATCAGCCAGGGCGTGCTGGCGAAGGACGGCGACGCATACGTGTTCACTCAGGACTACGTCTTCGGATCTCCATCCACTGCAGCCAGTGTCGTGATGGGCCGCAATGCCAACGGCCGCATCGACTGGAAAACCGCTGATGGCCGGACGCTCAAGGACATTCAGGATGCCGCGACAGCGGCGTGAGGTGCGTGGTGCCTGATGGGGAAACGACTCTCAGAAAAAAACGCTTTTATTTCGTTCATTCTCAGCTATTAAGGACACCGGTTGCATGAAAGCTATCCACAGCCCGTTCACGAAAATCATCAACGGCACGACACAGTTCGTCGTGCCTGTCTTCCAGCGTGACTACCGCTGGTCTGAGGACCAGTGCGAGCAGCTCTGGACCGACATCCTGCTGATTGCCCAAGATACGACGGCGCGACAGCACTTCCTTGGCTCACTCGTCTACGTTTCGACAGGCGACACGTCCGCCGCATTCACCCGCTGGCTTTTGATCGATGGCCAGCAACGGCTTACGACACTCACGCTCCTGCTTGTTGCGCTCCGCGACCATATTCGGGAGACGAATTGGACTGGAGGCGACGAAAGCCCCACTGCGACTCGGCTCGAAGCCTACTTCCTCAAAAACATGAACGAGGAAGGCTCGCGGAGGCCTAAGCTTGTGCTGCGGCG